>JAKANW010000353.1 GCA_021823555.1 Chloroflexota bacterium | reverse complement strand
GGGGGAAGCCAGTGATGCGCTGGTGGAGTAGCCTTTTGATGCTCTCTGTTAGGGAAAGGATTGAGTGAGGGAAACCTATGTTCAACTATACAACCCTCGATGAATCCAAAGTTGAATATATAGAAATTGCTCCTGCCTCGGAGCTCCCGAATGGGGAACGTCTCTTCGTCGAGGCGGCGGATAAATCCATTGTGATCTTCAACATCGCCGGGCAATTCTTCGCCATTGACGATGTCTGCACCCACGATGATGGGCCGCTTGGTGACGGCGACCTGGAGGGGTACAACATCGTCTGTCCCCGTCACGGCGCGGAGTTCGATGTCCGCACCGGGAAGGTGATGCAAATGCCAGCTGTGATGGACATTTCCGCCTACCCCGTGCGGGTGAAAGAGGGGAATATTTTTGTGGGGATTCCGAAAGAAGCGTGAACTTCTTTGCGTTATGAAAATTGCCTCAGCTTCTCACTGGCTGAGGCAATTTTGATTCAAGCGAACTTCACACCTATGGATTACCCTCCCTCTGTGCTGGCAATCACCAGCCCGGCGCCGATCAAAAGTCCCCCGAATAGGAAAAGGGGCGTGATTTTCTCCCCAAGAAAGAATGCGCCTAAAATCGTCCCGACCACAGGTTGAGCGAAGAAGGTCAGGGAAGCGACCGCGGCCGGCAACTCGGCGAAGGCATAGTTCCACAGGAACATGGCGATGGCAGTGGAGATGATGCCCAGGAACAGGATACCGCCGATGATTCCGGGCGTGATCGGCCCAATTCCTTGCGTGCGCAGTTCCCATCCGCTGAGCAGTATCCCCGTTGGCAATCCGCCTGCCAGCATGATGGCTGTGGAGGTGATCACATCTGCCGTCTGCGTGACCCTGCGCACCAGCACCGAATACAACGCCCAAGTCAGGGCCGCGGCCAACAGGCTCAGGTTGCCCCAAAACAGGGAAGGGGAAAGTTCAGCAGTGCGCGGGTCAATTACGGCCAGAACGCCCAATGTCGAGACCACCAGCGCGGCGATGCGGCGCGGTGTGGTGCGTTCACCCAGCAGGAAGGGCGCAAACAACAGGATGAAGGCGGGCGTGGCCGAAGTCACGAGCGAACCGTTGGAGGCTGTCGAAAGTTTGGTGCCCACGAATTGAAATCCGAGTGAGACTCCGTATCCGACAAAACCGACCAGGAAGATGCCCCAGGCTTGTCCTTTTGTCAGGCGGGTTTTTGGCCGCAGGGCGATGACCAATCCCAGCGAAAGGATGCCCAGCACAAGGCGGAGAGTCAACAAGGTAAATGGGGGGATAACGTCCAGCACAACTTTGCTGACCACGTACATCCCGCCCCAAATGGCGGCTGCGCTGAGTCCCGCCGTCAGGCCGGGGAGAGTGTGTTTTTGCATATCAGGTAGGGGATGTCCGATGTTATCTGCTTATTACGTAGCGTCCCGAAGGTTTCCTTGAAAAAACACAGGTGAGCCGTTCAAACCTTCGGGACGTTCTGCGTTAGGTGAGTCATCTGTTCAAGACGGTGAATAGCCGGTAGAAGAAATACAGGATGGCAACCGCCAGGGCGCCGAGGGCTTTCCAGTGTTTGAGCGCCAGGGGCAATAGTTCACGTAAGGAGGGAGAATGGTCCAGGTTGACGTACTCCTTGAAGAGCAGGTATGCCCCGATGGAACCCAGACCAAAAGTGATGGGATCGAGGATGAGCCAGAAGACGAGGGTTTCTATGGATATTTGCATGGCGCGGCCATCTCCTTTTTTGATTATGGATCCAAAAGCCTGTTTTGCCGCCCTCGTTTCACCTCCCCGCGCTGCTTCTTGGCTTTCAGCCGTTCCTCCTGCGAAGCTTGGGTGGGTCGCGTTCTCCGGCGCGGCCTGGGCGCTTCGGCCGCCTTCTGTACCAGCGTGACCAGGCGTCCCAACGCGTCGGCGCGGTTTTGCTCCTGGGTGCGATAACGCCTGGCGATGAGCTGCAATTCCCCATCCGCGGTGAGACGCCTGCCCGCCAGTTTTGCCAGGCGCGCCTTCACGTCCTCCGGCAGGGAGACAGAATGCGCCAGGTCAAAGCGCAGTTGTACTGCCGTGGACACCTTGTTGACGTTCTGCCCGCCGGGGCCGCTGGCGCGCACGAAGTCGAACTGGAGTTCGCTTTCGTTAATCGAAAGGCTGGGAGTGATCTCGATCATTTCGCTGGAATTATAACGGACGCGCTGTAAACGATAAGGCTGCTATTGCCATTTCTATTGGATTAGGCCCGACCTTCACCATATTTTTTGGCGGATGTCGGCTCTGGTCAAGATGGCCTCCAACACGCCGCCGCCGATGGCCAGGGCCTTATCCGAAACCAGCCAGCAGGCGCTGGCATCATCGCGCGGGTCCACATCGCCGATCTTCAATCCCTGCGGCACGTTCAGCCCATCGTGGATCAATCCGCGCAACACGCCGCTCAACAGGCTGGTCACTGGGACCTGGTCGCCGATTACTGCGATAGTATCTCCTGCCTCCACATGTTCGCCAATTTGAATATGACCGATAACCACTCCTGCAGCGGGCGAGCGCAGCACGCGGCGCGGGTCGCCTTCGGGTTGGGCAGAATCAGCCTGGGCGGAGCCGCTCCAGTAGACCCGGCCAAGGCTGTGGCTGCGGCGGGTCTCGATCACGGCGTGGCAGTTCTCCCCGGCGTGGAACCCAGGCCCCAATCCGATGTGAAGCGGGACAGAGGTTGGCAATGTAGCGGGCGCCTGTTTCGTGAGTCGCGCATCCACCACGACAGAAAAAGTCAGATCCGCATCCAGCAGGATGGACGCCTCGGGGTCAACCATCACCGGGACTTCCCCCGCATCTAACGTGAGGAGAATCTGGTCCCGTTTAACCAGGCGGGCGTGAACGCCCTCGACGTTGCACTGGCCCGCGTAGACGGCCTCCGCGAACGAAACCGTGCGGCGGATGGCCAGCGGCTGGGGCAGTTCGCTGACGACAACTTTCAGCCCGGAGCGCACCAGGCGCAACGCTACACCGGAGGCCAGGTCGCCCCCGCCGCGTAGAAGAACGAGTCCGCTCATTGCCCCCCCGCGTTGCTGGCGGATTGCCGCTCAAGTAGAAGGTGCCCGAAGGCATACAGAGTGAGATATAGAAACAAGAAGAACGCTCCAAAGATGGTGGTGAAAACAATGGCTTGTGAACTGGGGGACCCGACCTGCTGGAGGATGAAGCGCGCCACCCAGAGTGGGTGGTGGAGAATATCCCACGAGTCCCAGCGCAGGAAACGGCCCACATACACGCCGATGCTGCCCAGAGCCGTGACGATGGTTACAAATCCCCAACCCACCCAGCGCCCAATTTCCCGGCGGATGATCTCCTGCATCATGAAGAGGGAGACGACCCCCAATAACAGGCCGGTGAAGGAGAACCATAACAACATCAGCACATCGTACCAGGTTTCGATCTCCTGCTGGTTGGGATAGCTAAGGTGTATGAAGTCAGTGAGGAGATAGGGGGCGTTGGGGAAGAAGATCAACCACAGGATAACGGCGATGGGCATGAGCAAGAAGATCCACGGGCGCCTGAGGGGGAACGTGTATGTGAAGTAGGCGATCAGGAAGGGAATCCATGCCAGGAAGAGGTTCCAGGCCAGGTAGTCGTAATTGGCGTCGCTGGTGACGCTTTCCCGCCAACGCCATAGTCCGAAGGATGCCAGCGAAGCCGCGCCCAACATGCCAAAGATGAACAGGCTGTATTTGTTCCTGGCGAAGCGTTGCTGCATCTTGTTATACATTTCCGCCTTTTTCCTGAAGCAGGTGTCCAAACGAGTAAAGCGTGAGATAAACAAACAGGTAGAAGATAGCGAAGAGCGAGGTGAATGCCAACATGCGCAGGGAAGGGTCTATTACCAATCCCAGGATGCTGACCGCCACATCTTTGGGTCCCTGCAAAATATCCCACGAGTTGAAACGGATGAAGCGCCCCAGGTAAACGCCAAAGCTGCTCAGGCCCGAAACCGCAAACACGAATATCCAGCCTGCGGCTTTGCCAAAAGCTCGCTGAATGATCTCGTGCATGAAATACAACGAGACCAGGCCGAGCAGCAGCCCGGTCCACGAGAACCAGATGAGCATGATCACATCGTACCACAATGGGCTGTCAGCAGCTTCGCGCGCCAGGTGCTGCAGGTCGGTGAGGATGTAGGGAGCGTTGGGAAAGAAGATCAGCCATAGGAACGCCGTAACCGGGATGACAAGATAGAGCAGGGGACGTTTCCACGAGAGGGCATAGGCAGCATAGGCCAGCACGAAGGGAATCCAGGCCAGGAAGAGGTTCCACACCAGGCCGGTATAGCGCGTAGAGTCACTGACGGCCATGCGCGCCCCTACCAGGGTCAGGCAGACAACCGAGGCCCCGGCCATTAATCCAAAGATCGCCAGTTTGTACTTGTTACGGTAGATGAAAGAGAGTAGATTTTGGAACATGCGGGCAATTGTAGCATTTTCCCGCCTGGCCGGGTGGACAGGTGGAAATTGGACCGTTATTCGGTTTTGTCCTGTCGTGAGAGTGCCCCGTCGAAGCAGGTGCGATGCACTTCTTACTTCTGTTCC
>JAKANW010000352.1 GCA_021823555.1 Chloroflexota bacterium | reverse complement strand
GAATCCCGCCCTGTCCCTTGAAAGACCTCCGGGCCCCAGAGCATTGAGTCTTCTTTTATGAGTCAACTCTGACAAAGGATTGACCTGATCCATAAACTGGGAAAGCTGTGAAGAACCGAAGAACTCACGCAGCGCAGCCACAACCGGGCGAATATTCACCAGCGTGACCGGTGATAATTGCTCCTGGTCGCGGATGGACATACGCTCCTTGATCACGCGCTCCATGCGGCGCAGGCCGATGCGCAATTTGTTCTGGATCAACTCACCCACCGTCTTGACTCGCCGGTTACCGAGGTGGTCAATGTCATCGGGCGGCTCGACACCGTTGTTGATCTGGATCATACGGCGAATCAGCCGGATGATATCCGACTTGGACACTGTACGATGCGGAATGGGAATAATCTGATCCAACTTCTGGTTCAATTTATAACGACCCACGCGCTCCAGATCGTAATGGCGCTGGTCGAACAACTGCTCTTCCAGGAACTGGCGGGCATTATCCAGAGTAGCCGGATCGCCCGGGCGCATCTTCTTGAAGAATTCGATCAGGGCAGCCTCGGCAATCGTCTGGTTGGTAAGATCCCACTCAGGCTCCTGCTTGAGGGTCGAGGCGATAAAGAGGCGGTCTGGATTGTTATCTACATCCTGGAATATGGAGAGTATTTCTTCATCACTGCCAGCCTTGATCGGCGAATCCTTAATCCCGTCGTTGACTGCGGCCAAAGCACGCAGGAACACTGTGATTGGCACCGTGCGCTTACGGTTGAACTTCAAGATAATGTAGTCCGACTTGCGAGTCTCGAACTCCATCCACGCGCCGCGGTCTGGGATCAGTTTGGCCATTGCCAGTGAGCGCCCCGTGGAACGATCCAACGGAGCTTCAAAATACACGCCCGGCGAACGGATCAACTGTGAAACTACCACACGCTCAGTCCCGTTGATAATGAAGGTACCCTTATCGGTCATCTCCGGGAAATCGCCCAGGAAAATATCCTGTTTGATCGGTTCGGGCACATCGGGTCCCGCCAGCAGCACCGAGACATACAACGGGCTGGCGTATGTAAGATCGCGTTCAACGCACTCTTCAATCGTGTGCTTGGGTTCCCCGAACCAGTACTTCAAGCCCCATTGCTGGGATTCGGGGCCGCGACTGGGAAAATACAATTTCATCCCCTTGTTATACGACTCAATCGGTGAAATCTCATGGAAGAGATCACCGAGGCCTTCTTTCTTTAATCGTTCAAATGAATCAAGTTGGACTTCAATCAGATTGGGGAGATCTAATGTGAATGGGATGCGTGCGTAATTCTTTTGGGGCAAGGAAGATGCCATTCGTTCGCTCCTGACCTATAGCCTGTCGCCGTTTAAATACATGAAACCACCCGCCTGTTAAAGCGGGAATGCGAAAGTTGATTATATACGAAATATCCGTCCTTTGCAAGAGCTTTTTTGAAGATTAAATTTACGCCCACCTGGATCATCGTCATGAGCAGTATTGTAACACAAATCGCAACGCACCTTATATAATTGGGTTTTTCAAGTAGAATGGAACAATCACACCGGAGGCATTATGGGAACTTCACAGGCAATAGTGAATGATAAGAGAGAGATTTTTGGCTGGGCGATGTACGACTGGGCCAACTCGGCCTTTAGCACCACCGTAGGCACAGTTTTTCTTGGGCCATATCTTGCTTCTCTGGCAGCAGATGCAGCCAAAGCCTACCCAGATGGCATGGCACATTTGGGCAGCATACCAATCGCACCCGACTCGTTCATGGGGTATTGTGTTTCGATCTCAGTTCTTCTGCAAGTGTTCTTCCTCCCCATCCTGGGCGCCATCGCGGATTATTCCCACCTCCGAAAACGCATGATGCAGATCTTCGCTACCATTGGGGCAGTCATGACCATCCTGCTTTTCTTCGTTGCAGGAAGCTTGTGGTGGCTGGGCGGGCTTTTATTCGTGCTGGCCAACCTGGCTTTTGGCGCCTCAATTGTTTTCTATAATTCCTACCTGCCTGACATCGCCAGCGAAGACCAGCGCGACCGTGTTTCCTCGTTCGGTTGGGCAATGGGCTACCTCGGCGATGGCATCCTGCTGGCGCTCAACCTGGCTTTTTTCATTTTCCATGAAAAACTCGGCGTGCCTACCGGGCTGGCTATCCGCGTCAACCTTGCCTCCGCAGGCGTATGGTGGCTAAGTTTCTCCTTCTTTACATGGGCACGACTTCACCCCCGCCATGCCCACCGTCCGCTGCCGGCTGGTGAAACTTACACTAACGTTGGTTTCAAACAACTTGCAAGCACCATAAAGGAAGTCGGTCATTTCCCAGAGACACTCAAATTCCTGGGGGCGTACTTCCTCTATAATGACGGCATCCAAACGGTGATCGCCATGTCATCCACTTTCGCGGCTGCGCCTCTTATACGCGGCGGCCTGGAACTTGACCTGAACACGCTCACCACCGTCATTTTGATCATCCAATTTGTGGCGTTCTTCGGGGCGCTGTTCTGGGGACGGCTGGCTGGCTGGGTTGGCGCCAAACGCTCAATCATTATCAGCCTCGTCATTTGGGCAGGCGTCACCGTTTATGCTTATTTCGGTATGAAAGGTGACTCGCGCGCCATTGAGTTCCTCATCCTGGGCGTGGTCATTGCGATTGTGTTGGGCGGCTCCCAGGCCATTAGCCGCAGCCTCTTCGCTCAAATGATCCCGCTCGGCAAAGAAGCGGAATTCTATTCCTTCTATGAAATCAGCGACAAAGGTACATCCTGGTTTGGGCCCCTGCTCTTCGGGCTGGTGAACCAGATCTTCGGCAGCCTGCGCCCGGCCATTCTATCCTTGATATTTTTTTTCATCGTTGGTCTGGTCATTCTCCCGTTCATCAATGAGAAAAAGGCAATCGCCGATACAAAGGCCTATGCCGCAGCAAAAGCAAATTAAATAAAGAAGCCGAGGCATTGAACTCGGCTTTTGATTTCGGGATCATCTCTCCCGGCGGACCAGGTTGCTAAAGATACTTCCACCTGAATTCGCGTTGAGAAGGGCAATACCCACAGCCGGTAGCTGTGCCGCGCCGGGAAAGATCAAATAGCGCGGCGACCAGGCTGGATGAAACTTTTCCTTGAAAGCATGCAGACCTTTGAAATTGTAAAAGCGATTGACGTTTTGATAGATGTAGTGCAGCGCCCGCTCGATGGCCGGGTCATCGGCATGTTCGCCAACCCCTGAGAGAGCGCTCAAACCAAGATTGAAGGTGGCATAGCCGCGTTCTCTGGCCCACTGGAACAATGAGACAAACAGAAAATCCATGATGCCCTTTTCTGCATACTGGCGATGGCGCATCAGGTCTACGGTAATCTCATTTGCCTGGAACTCAGTAACGATATTCGAGAAGGCGTCAATGAACCCCTCCCGGTCCCGAACCAGCAGGATCGGACAAGTGTTTACGTAGGCTTCATCGAACCAGCCCAGCGAGAAACGCATCTCGGAGGCGCCGCGGCTGGTCAGCCAGTCATCGCTGATGGTGCCCAATTCGCGCAACATTCTCTGTGAAAAGGGCGGGTCAATGACCTCGGCTCTGTAACCGTTGCGGGTCATCTTGGTATACGCATTGCGGAGACTCTTATTCTCGCTGCCCTCCAGTGTAAATTTGCCCAGGTCCACAATCGCTTCGTGACCCAGAAGAACAGCAGCAAAGCCCATCGATTTGTACGCATCAAGACAATCTGGCATCACCTGATAAAAAGCAGGCAGCCAGTCATTGGGTTTGCAAAATTGTTTAAAGGCGGAAAGGATGGCGGGAACATCCTGCGGCGGGCCGATGGGATCGCCCAGGGCCAGGGCCACACGGTTCTCCACGACATACGAAATAACCGAGCCCCCACTGCTAAAGAAAAACAACTTGTCGTCCAGTAGTGTATAGCGGGCCAAATAGGTATGCCCATAGGCGCGGACAATTTCCCCTGCGCGCGCCCGCTCATCCTCTGATGCACGATGGTGTGCCAGCACTGGCCGCAAGAGCATCAGTAGCGCGTATCCCAACGTGCTTGCCCCCACTATATAAATCGAGTCTGCAAAGTATCGGCCAAAGCCAGTGATGGGCTGCAAGCCGGGGTCGTAGAATTGGGTGAACATCACCACCGTCTGGCGAGCAGCAGCCCACAAGCCAAACTTAACGATGTAATGTTTATCTAACAGGTAAAAGCCGAGTACACCGTAGGCAAGGGTAAAGCCCAAAGATGCCGCGACCAGCCCAAGCCCCTGTTTGATCGAGGGTTCGTCGGAGCGAGCATGGAAGTGCGGGCGCGCGTAGGCCAATACAGCGGCCAGCAGCGCGGCCAGGATCGCTTCCTCGTAATCCAATCCCTTGATCAAATGGGCAATGATGGAAATAACCAGGATGCCCAACGTCAGCATCCAGGCCACACGCTTACGCCGCCACAAGCTGACTGAAAGCAGGAGCAAGGCAAAGCCCGCCAGAGCGGCTGTCAGATGACCGCCACGCGCTACCTCCAACGGCGAATACTTTTCCACCAGGTGCAAGCGGCTTGCAACAGACGGTGTGACCGCCGAGAGGACATTCACG
>JAKANW010000351.1 GCA_021823555.1 Chloroflexota bacterium | reverse complement strand
TTTCCACACGGCCTCGGCCTTGCTGGCACCAGTCGCGCCGCTGGCAAATGCCATGATGGGATTCGAACCCACGCGGACGTTGATTGCCAGGTTGACAGGGATCACAACGAACCGCCCCTTTCCAAAGTATTCCACTCAACGCGCAAAAGTGGTGCGGATCGGCAATCTGCAAAACAAAAAGATCCTTTTCCTCTCCGATGCGTTCACTCACTACATCGAACCGCAAATTGAGCAAGCCGCCTTTGACGTGTTGGCGCGCCTGGGCTTTGACGTGCAAGTCCTGCCGGTGATTGGGGCGGGGGCATCCCTGCTCCCGAAGGGCTTTGTGGACGCGGCTCGCCGTCATGCCGAACGCGTGCTGGAGGCGATCCATCGTCTTGACCCCGGAGGTAAGCTGGCTGTCATCGGACTGGAACCGCCCGAACTTTACAGTTTGAAACACGACTACATTGATTTGCTGCCCCGAGCCGGTGATGAGTTGCATCTACTCTCGCGGCGGACCTGGCTGCTGGATGAGTTCCTCATCCGCTCGGATGAGTTTAATGGATTGCGCGTAGCCAATAAATTGCATTCCCTTACTCTATCAGAAAAAAAAATCAAATTCCAACCACATTGTCACCAGCGCGCCGAGGGTCTCGCCGATGACGGTCTACCTTCTGGGACGCAAGCCACGGTTGCCATACTGTGCGCCTGCGGCTATGATGTGGAAGTGTTGGATACAGGTTGCTGCGGTATGGCCGGGACCTTTGGTTATGAAGCCGAACACTACGAACTTTCGATGAAGGTGGGGGAGTTGAAGTTGTTTCCTGTCATACGGACCCCCTCCCTGCCTCCTCTAAATTCGAAAGCAGGCAATCAATTGACAACAATAATCCCCGGTCTGAATTTGGGGGAGGCGCCCGACAGGGTGGAGGGGGTCATTGTCTCCACCGGTTCGGCCTGCCGGATGCAGATGGAGCAGGGCGCCAACGTAGTGACGAAGCATCCAATTGAGATCATCAAAGGGGTCCTGATTTGAAATCTTAATGCTACAATTTAGTTATGCGGCATCTCGTCCCTCACTTTATTCTGGATAATTACCTTTCTCATCACCTGCAGGGAAATTTACCGGCTGCGGGAATTTTCGTGGACCTCTCAGGGTTCTCAAAAATGACGGATGAGTTGGCCCGTCATGGACAGCAAGGCGCTGAGGCGCTGGCTGAGGTCATGCGGGCCATTTTTGAACCGCTGGTCGAAGCGGTCTATGTCCAGGGCGGCTTTGTAGTGGGATATGCCGGGGACGCGTTCACAGCCATATTTATCGAGAAGCAAGAGCGGGGTCCGGCGCTGATGCGCTGTTTGGCCGCGGTGTTGGCCATGCAGGAGCATGTCCGCGCTCATCCCCGCATCCTCACGCGCTTCGGTCAATTCCCGCTTTTCATCAAGATTGGCATGGGCTTTGGGCAGGTCAGTTGGTTGATCATCCAGGGCACGGATGGGCGTCACGCCACGTATTGCGTGCGCGGCTCCAGTGTGGACGGTGCGGTGGCTGCCGAGGAATGCGCCCAGCCGGGCGATATTCTAATGGATGCCGCGGCCCATGCGGAGTTAAAGACGCTGGTAACTGTCACGCCGCAGGAGGATTGCTACAAGCTGGCAGACCTCCATGCGGAACTGCCGGCGCCGGTTCCCTACGCGGACCGTGAGCCTGATCCCGAATTGTTGAGCGTTTTCTACCCTAAGAGCATTCTTCACCAACCTGTGGTGGGAGAGTTCCGCCAGGTGGTGAATCTCTTCATTGACATTCCCATTGACCCCGCCGACGCGGCTTTCGTCACGCCGTTCATGGAAAGCGTTTTTATTTTGCAGGAACGCTATGGCGGTTTTTTCCTGAGGCCCGACCTGGGAGACAAGGGCTTTAATATTCTGATGTTTTGGGGCGCGCCGGCGGCCAATGAGAACGATATTGATAGGGCTTTGTACTTTATTCTTGACCTGCATACTCTTACGGGCATTGCTTTTAAAGCAGGCATTTCCTATAAACTGGCCTATTCGGGCTTTATGGGCGCGCCCTTGCGCGAGGACTATACGGCGTATGGTTGGGGCGTGAATCTGGCCGCTCGCATGATGGAAGCGGCCGCCGACGGCCAGATATGGATGGATGAGGAGATTGCCAGCCGCGCGGAAAAGCATTTTTCAGTCCGTTATTTGGATGAATTTCAATTCAAGGGTTTTTCCAGTCGCTTGAAAGCCTATGCCCTGGATGGCCGCAAAGCGAGCGCGGAGAATATCTATCACGGGGATTTCGTGGGACGCGAAGACGAGCTGGTAAAATTGGCGGAGTTCATCCATCCTCTGTACGAGGGACATTTTGCAGGTGTGATGGTGGTCAGCGGAGAAGCAGGTATTGGGAAAAGCCGTCTTGTGCATACGTTTCAAAATGCTTCCTCGTCCGGCGAAAAGCCGGTGCAATGGATCATCTGCCAGACGGATGAGATTCTGCGCCAGTCGCTCAACCCGTTCAAGGACTGGCTGCGGAGGCGCTTTTCGTTTTCGGATAATGAAACGGGCGGAGTCAATTGGCAGAACTTCGAGCGCCAGTTGGAATTCCTGGTGGAAGCCACGCCCGACCCGGAACTTGCCAGGGAACTGACACGTACGCGCTCGGTCCTGGCGGCCTTGTTGAACCTTTCGCAGCCTGATTCCCTCTATGAGCAATTGGACGCGAAGGGCCGCTATGAGAATACGTTTATTGCCCTCAGCGCCTTGTTGCGCGCCGAGTGTTTGCAAAAGCCTCTGGTTTTATTGATCGAAGACCTGCATTGGCTGGATGAAGATAGTTGCGCCTTTTTGCCGTATTTTATCCGCAGCCTGCGGGCTGAATCGGACTTGGAGTATCCCCTGGCCATCCTGTCCACACAGCGCCCGGAAGGACAGTTCCCTCCGTTGGAAGATACCAGCCTGTACCATGAAGTCCAACTCGGGCGATTTTCTGCCGACGATCTTTCCCATCTCGCCAAAGATATCCTTGAAAATCCGATCAGCCCTGCTTTACTGGCCCTGCTGGAACGCCGTTCGGAGGGCAATCCCTTTTTTGTAGAACAGGTCTTGCGTTATCTTGCCGAGAATGGCTTGTTGGCGCGCCAGGATGACGGCTTGTATTACGCTGCGCCTCACTCAGAGAATTTGATTCCGACGGATGTAAGCGCGGTGCTGATCGCACGCCTCGACAAACTGACCCGATACGTGCGCGAGGTTGTGCAAACCGCCTCTGTGTTGGGACGCGAGTTCGAGCTTCGTTTGTTGGCCGAGATGTCGCACGGTAATACCCGCCTCGCAGAAGATGTGAAACGCGCCGAACAAAGTAATATCTGGTTTGCCTTAAGCGAAATGGCTTACATGTTCCGGCATGCCCTCCTGCGCGATGCCGCGTATTCCATGCAATTGGAAACGCGCCGGCGGGAGCTTCACGCCATCGCGTTGGAGGCCATTGAAGCGGTTTATTCGGCTGATCTGGGAAGTCACTATGGCGAATTGGCCTATCATGCCGAACAGGCTAAACTTGTGGATAAAGCCCGTTTGTACCTCGAAAAAGCGGGCGATGCGGCGCAGGAGACCTATCGCAATGCCGAGGCCGTGGACTATTTCACTCGCGTTCTCAATCTTACCGCGCCTCAGGATTTGGAGCGCCAATTCAACATCCTGGAGAAGCGGGTTGAAGTCTATGGCCGTATGGCAAAGCGGGTTGAGCAATTTGATGATATCAAGATGTTGGATGAGATATCCCATGCTTTGAAGGATCATCACAAAGCTGCGGTCTGCTTAAAGTTGCGCGCATATTATTTCATCAACATATCCGACTATCAGAGAGCAACTGAGGATGTCGTGCAACTTGTTGATTTGGTCAGGTCTTTCGATGATAACGAGCTCTTATTGGTCGCCTATACCTTGTGGTTCGGCATCCTCATCCGCCAAGGAAAACTCATGGATGCCATGGAATTAGGCGGGAAGAATCTTGAACTTGCGAGGCAATCGGGCAATCTCCTGGAGCAGGCTAGAATCCTGACCTCGATTGGCCAGGGCGCATTGGAAATGGGAGACTCGGACGCAGCCCAGAACTACCTTAATGAAGCTGTAACGGTTGCGCGTCAAATCCAGAATCGTTCCATGGAAGCTCACGCTCTGAATAATCTTGCCAACCTTGTGGGGTTCATTCAGGGAGATTATGCCTTAGCAAGAAAATATTTCGAACAAACCCTGCAAATCAGCCGCGAACTGGGAGAGCGAAGCTTGCAGGCAATTGCCATTGGGAATCTTGGTTGGGTGGCAGGTATGTTGGGGGATTTTGATGAGGCGCGTTCCTACTATGCCCAGTCCCTTTCAATTGGGCGCGAAAGCGGGAATCGATACAATGAGGCATATACGCTGCTCAACCTTGGGGAAATCATGGGGATACAGGGGGATACGGAACCTGCCTCGCAATCGACTTCACAGGCATTGAAAATGTTTCAGGAAGCCGGGGAACGTAGCGGCGAAGCGTGGGCCTTGTTCTACTGCGGTCAGGTCGCGCTGGCGCAGAAAAATTTTGTGCAGGCGGCTGATTTTTTCCGCCAATCCATAGCGATTCG
>JAKANW010000350.1 GCA_021823555.1 Chloroflexota bacterium | reverse complement strand
TCATCGGTTGGCGTGAACGTGCCGAGGACAATGGTATTGCCTCCGGCTGGCGCCTTATTGGTAATTTGCGAATCAATGTTCAGGTATTTCAACCCGGTTTGCAGGCGGCTCAACGGGCCAACCAGTTCGGGCGTGATCTGCACGTCTGATGTTGGAAATATTTTCACCGCATTGCTGTTAAAAACATAGGGGAAGTCTGCCAGAGCGTGCTTGCGTGTGCCACCCAACATGAAATCGGCGATATTGGCGATCAGATTGGCATTGTCTGTGACTTGATTGTATGGAGATGCCAGGAAGGTGAAATCACCGAAGGCCAGCACGTTGCCGTCCGCGCTGAGAGCGGCCCCGCCTGCCATATCATCATGCGCGTCGTTCAGTGATGAGAAAGTTTTATCGCTGCTCGATAACAGCAGCATTCCGGATTCTGCTCTGACCGAATGGGTCCCATAGAGGGTGACCAGTTTCAACCCGTAGGTCAGGGCGTTTTTTCCAAACTGATCGAAGAACACGTTTCGGAAGTTGCCCTCGTTACTGGTCAGGTTATAGAGATAGTCGCCATTGACGGTGATGCCATAAGGCGCCAGTAAGGGATTGGTTAGGTTGGCATCCGAATACTGGACATCCGCACCGGTGAAAAAATCAGATCCATATTGCCCGCGTGTGGCATCGGTGAAGACGATCAACCGCCCGCCGTGCTCGACGAAAGCCTGCACGATGCGAAGCTCGTCAGGGGTGAACTCAATGCTCGGCGAGATGACCACGTAGGCGCTGGCATATTTCAGGCGGGTCTCCAGTGTGCCTATAGCGGCATCGAACTCGACATTCGCGCCGCGGCTCTCCAGGGCGTCGGTCAATGCCTGGATCTCGTTTCGCTGGTATTGGTCTGCGTGCAAGCCGTCGAATACCACCACGCCATACTTGATGGATGTTTTATCATTGGGTTGGGGCGTCTCCATGGTTGGGACAGGCATGGTCATGGCCACATAATTGGGAAGCGTGACCTTCGTGCGCGTCGTGAAGCCCGGGTAGAACCATATCGCCCGCGCCAGGATTGGCAGCAGCAACGCGGCTAATGCAATCCAGATCATTTTGCGATTCATGGTAGCCTCCTAATGCTGCACCGGTAACTGCGGGATGAAGAGCAGGTACAGCCCCGGTTTGCTTGGGTAGGGCAGCGTCGCGCCCTGTGTGTCTTGCGCAAAAAATTGAATGCTGGTTGCCTGAAGACCTGCCAGTTCGTACAGATCGGCTGCCTCGTAGTGCCAGACGTGCGCCATCTCTGCAGTCTTCTGCACCGCGTCTGACTCGGTCCCCAATGCGTCGATCAACCCCAGCCGCAGCGCCTCCATGCCGGGCCAGATCTGGCCGCGCAGGATGACTTCCGGGCCGGCCTTTAACCTGTCGCCGCGGCCAACGACCACGGCTTGATAAAAGCCTTGTTTGATCATTTCGATCTCGCGCTGATAGGTATCACGCGGCGAGCCCCATAATTTATAGGGGCCGGTAGAGAGAATATCCTCGTAGAGAAAAGGAACAGGAGGCATATAACCGATCACGCCGATGTTTCCTACCTCTGAAGTTGGTTTGGCAAAAATGTAATCTGTTCCAACTGAGAGATAATAAGCGCCACTGGCTGCCATCCCGTTGACAACCGTCACCACCGGTTTGACCGCCCGCAGGCGCGCCAGTTCCAGGTAGACCGACTCGGTGTCCACCACAGTGCCGCCGGGACTATCGAGCGCCAGCACAACCCCTCGCACTTCCGGGTGATCAATTGCATAATCAATCTGGGTGATCAGGTCCTGGCCTGAAGTTGAATAAATGGCGTCGTTCAGACGAATGACGCCTATCACCGGCTTCGGAATAGCCGAAGCGATCAAGACACCAATCAGGAGTGGTAGCACGAGCCATAACAACCAACGCTGTACTTGCTCCCATCTCAGCTCAGAAAATTTCATGATAGCTCCTTTTTTGTGAAGGCCCGTATTTGTATCCAGCATATACGAGGAAATGGAGTTTGTCAATCAGTATTCTGAATTTCGAACAAGAGTTCGGACATCGCCATGAACCGGCATTTTGGCCGCGGATTACAGCGGAGGATATGGATTCTGCTGTGAAAGGATAGGAAAATCCGTCCAGTCCCGTGGCCTCCGTGTACAAAAGATCTTAATGCCGGACTTTGAGAAGGCCGCAAGTTTTTTCGATTTTGCCGTTGACATTGCACCCCCCTCCATGTATAATACCGTCCGCTTCTGCCCCGGCAGTTGGTTGGCTGGGGCAAATGCTTGTATAACCCAGCTTCCCCGTTCGCAGGCGCAGGCTCACCCGCGATGAATCAAAGGGTAGTGCAAGAAGCCCGCAGGCACACGGCGAAGTGAATGACTGGAGAGTCGAAATGAGATATGCGATTGTTGAAAGCGGCGGCAAGCAGTACCGCGCCGTCGAAGGCGAACTCATTGACGTGGATCGCCTGCCCGTTGAAACGGGGAAACAGTTTGACCTTGAGCGCGTCCTGCTGATGGCGGATGGCGACGAGGTGTTGGTCGGAACCCCGACAGTGAGCGGCATCCTGGTCAAAGCCACGGTGCAGGCTCATGTCAAAGGCCCCAAGGTGCTCTCTTTCAAGTATCGTCCCAAGAAGCGCATCCGCGTTCGGGGCGGGCATCGGCACCAGTACACCCGCCTGATAGTGGATTTCATCGGCAAGCCCGATGAAGTGCGCGAGGTTGTGAAGGCTGAAGAGCCAATGGCAAAGGTGGAAGCCGAGACTGGGGCTGTCGTGGAGAAAGCGCCAAAGGCCGAGAAACAGGCCAAGGCTCCGAAGGAAGCGGCTGCAAAGTCGTCCACGAAGGAAAAGCCCGCGGCCAAGAAGACTGAAAAAGCTGCTCCGGCCAAGAAAGCCGCGACCAGCAAGTCGTCGGCGACTGCCAAAAAGTCAACGACGACCAAGAAGACAACAACAAAGAAGTAGTGTGAGGTAGAAATGGCACACAAAAAAGGCGGCGGCTCCAGCCGCAACGGACGTGATAGCAATTCCCAGCGCTTGGGCGTAAAGCGCTATGCCGGCCAGTTTGTGCTCTCCGGTAACATACTCGTGCGACAGCGCGGCACCAAGATCAAGCCCGGTCTGAACGTGCTGGTGGGCAAAGACGATACCCTGTTCGCCACTGCCGACGGTTTGGTGGTGTTCGATGTGGTGCATGGCCGTAAGCGCGTGAACGTTGTTCCGCAGGCTGAATGAGGATTTACAAATGAAGGCTGAAATCCATCCCACTTATTATCCCGATGCGAAGGTGACCTGCGCCTCCTGCGGCAACACCTGGACAACCGGTTCGACCCGGAAAGAGCTGCGCGTGGATATCTGCTCGAAGTGCCACCCGTTCTTCTCCGGCGAGGCCGCCCGCATCATTGACATCGAAGGCCAGGTGGACCGCTTCTATAAGAAGCTCCAGGCTCGCCAGACTCATGTGGAGGCCAAGGAAGCGCGTGAGGCTGCCAAGAAGGCGCCCGATTACCCGATTAACGAACTGGGCCTGACGACCCGCGCCACTGAAGCTCTCAAAAAGGCTGGTATTAATACAATATCCCAGCTGCGGACAAAACTTGGCGAGGGCGACGATGCCATGTTGTCTATCGCTGGCTTTGGCCAGTCTTCGTTGACCGCGGCCAAGAAGAAACTGCGCGCTCTCGAAAGCGAAGAAGCCGCCGCGTAAGGTCGTTCCCAATAGGCAACTTGACAGGCAGACGTGAAAACGTCTGCCTGTTTGCTATAATAGGGCAACACCCTCGCCTCAGGCCCTCTCCCGCAAGGAGAGGGGGATCAGGAATTATGAAACATACTCACGGCTCCATTGAAGTTGTTTGCGGTTCCATGTTCAGCGGCAAGACGGATGAGTTGATCCGCCGGCTGGTGCGCGCTACGATTGCCAAGCAAAAGGTGCAGGTCTTCAAGCCCGCCATTGACGTGCGTTATGCGGTAGAGAAGGTCACCTCACATGCCGGCGCAGATTATGATGCCATTCCGGTTGAGAAAGCGGCAGACATCCGGGCGAAACTTGAGAGCGATACGACTGTCGTCGGCATTGACGAAGCCCAATTTTTTGACTCGGAGGTTGTGGATGTGGCGCAGGAACTGGCATCCCGCGGGGTGCGCGTCCTGGTTGCCGGTCTCGATATGGACTTCCGCGGTGAGCCTTTTGGCCCCATGCCGATGCTCATGTCGAAGGCCGAGCGTGTGGACAAGCTACACGCCATCTGCATGGTGTGCGGTGACGAAGCCTCCCGCACCCAGCGGCTTGTCAATGGCAAGCCTGCCCGCTACGATGACCCGGTCGTGATCGTTGGCGCCTCTGAATTGTATGAAGCGCGCTGCCGCCGCCACCATGAAGTCCCGCGTTAGCGGGGCGAAATCCCGCGCTAGATTTTGTGTACCTGTTTACAAATTCTCTGTAAACAAGTAAATATGCAGACAGGTACGCAACGGAGAATAGATGCAAGATTATAAAGATGTCCTTTCCGAAATTTTGATTGACGAACCGACCCTGCAAAAACGTATCGCCGAATTGGGCGCGGAAATCAGCCGCGATTATGCGGATGATAACCTGCTGTTGATCTGTATT
>JAKANW010000349.1 GCA_021823555.1 Chloroflexota bacterium | reverse complement strand
ATCAACAGCCGCAAGTATTCGGCATGATAACCGGTCAATTTTGCGGCTTCCTGAACAGTCAGCCATTCGTCGCCAGTCTTTGACATTTCAATGCTCATAAGAGGAATTATACACGCCTCATAACGCCTTATTTAGTTGTAGTTATTCATTACCCAAGTGCATGCTGAACCATTCAGCCAGTACCCATCTACCTGCCTTTATATTTTCCCGGCCTCCTGATTGCTGGAATCCTTGACCTCTTTTTCCATCTTTACACTACCAAATGATTTTGCCTCAGGGATACTCCCTTGACAGCGAATTTTGCGGCCATGCATTGCAAATAATCGTAGACACTGGATGAGTGCGCGATCCAGCGCTTCATCCTTGGGGGCATCCTGTACATTCATTTGGTTTTATTTTCCCCAAGTTTATCTGTGACCACACCCGGCTTACCAACGATCGGATCTGTATTCAGTGAATCAAATTGGTAATTTACATGTTTAACAGAATTTCGCAGGTTATTCATGATCGCCAGTTTATTGGATTACATCATGGGGTATTCAGTTTCTGTCGTTTGCATATCAAAAATTATCAATAGGAACATAAACAACCTAGAGCTAGACGACAGATATGACTATCCCCATTCCTTTTTGGAATTTAATAAATACCGTCCGACGCAGTTTTTGCCACAAGTCATAAACTGTGTCGGCAGTAGTGCCTCTGGCTGGTTCACTTCCCACCATCCAGAGATATTGAAATAACAAACATCAAAAGGAATTTTCAATGACCACCGTAATCGCGATCGCAAACCAAAAAGGCGGAGTGGGAAAGACCACCACCGCTGTCACTCTGGCACATGGTCTGGCCCGGCGTGGAAAGAAAGTGCTATTGTTGGACTTTGACCCGCAGGGACAGGCGGCGCGCGCCTTGCACCTACCAGCCTCCTCCGGCATCTATTCCCTGCTCACCATGGATACCGGTGTGGGCGAAACCACATATATCCAAAACAAGATCATCGAGACCGGCCGCGAGAACTTCTGGCTGCTGCCCGGAAACAAGCAGACCGCCGACGCCCAAGCAATGATTAACTTCCAGGAAAGGCCGATCTCCTGGGTACGGGAAACCTTGAGGCGTTTTTGCACATCGCAATATCACAACATCATTCTGGATAGCGCACCCAGTCTGGGCGGCATCCAAGAGCGCGTGTTGTGGGCCAGCGACCTGGTGGTCATCCCAACATCGGCGGAAGCCTTGGGATCGGATGGCGTCCGCCAAGTTTTGGAAACCATGAAGCGTTTGGCGGTGGAGAAGGGTTGGAAGGGCGGACTGTTCGGTGTGTTGCCCACCTTCTTTATGGAAAACATCAAGGAACACAATCTTAATCTGTCCAACTTGCGTTCTACATTGGGAGATTTAATCTTGCCTTCCATCCACCGCGCCGCCACGCTGGCAGAATGCCCGGCTTTTGGACAAACCATCTTTGAACATAATCCCAATTGCCGGGCGGCGCAGGAATATGGCCGGCTGGTGGATATTGTGTTGAAAGCATAGGGGATTGCAATGCCGCGTTTAGATATGCTCACAGACACAGTCGCCGATACACAACCAAGTGAATTTGCCGACTCGATCCCACTAGCCGATACAGCCGGACACTGGAGCCGACATGGCCGGCGTCCCGCTAAACGGAATCGGAGTTGGGAGAAGGCTCACCGCCCGAATCGGTACATTAATGTTCCACACGAGGTGCGGGAACAGGTCCTGGCATTGGCAGAACATCTCTCCGTCACCGCCGATGAAGTGGCGCGTGCCCTGCTCGAGTATGGGTTGGAATGCGTAGACGCAGAGAAACTGCAATTCCAAACGCGGCCGAATCCGTTGGGGCGGAAGATGACGCTCTACCCGGGCAAACAGACTCGAGGATGGAAAGAGGCGAAAGGTCCACGCAAGGAAATCCCGGCCCGACAGCGTCATCCCAATTGCGAGAAAAAGATTCATCCTGCTGTCTCGTACCGCTTTCCCAAAAGACTGCATGACGAATTGTGCGGCCTGGCAATGGGGCTGGATGTGCCGGTTGGGGAGGCGGTTGCGTTTCTGTTGCAACATGGCTTGGCTGCGTATCAAGAGGGCGATTTGATCTTTACCCCCGCGCCTCTGACTACGAAAATGACCTTGTTTGGAAACGGCTCATGATTCGAATTTTGTATTTTCCCGGAAATAGAGAAGGATTTTTGATGACCATTTTTTATCCTATGCGGCGCCGCATACCTGCCGCCACCCTGCCGTGTACCAGCCGCAAACACT
The DNA here is from genome assembly GCA_021823555.1 of Chloroflexota bacterium. The sequence goes on along the minus strand of JAKANW010000349.1, from coordinate 2,343 downwards.
CCCGCATACAGGACCGCATACCATCCCTGAACAGAAAGGGCTGGGGACCGCCTTTCCCGGTTTGGATGAACTGCGATCGGGCTCGTGAAAAAGACCTGCCACAGAGCTTCCTGTTGATTTTTGGAATTGGAGGTGTGGCATGAGTGTTGAAACATCCAATCGGGTTTGGAAACACAGCGGCAAGGGCGGCGCGCCGTTGTTGCTATTGCTGGCAATGGCGGACTGGTCCGATGACTGGGGCTATTGCCATCCCAGCCTCGAGCAAATGGCGATCAAGTGCCGGCAGACCGAGCGCAACATCCTCAACCTGATCGGCGACCTGGAGCAAGCCGGTGAGGTCCGCCGCGTGGCGCGCGGTAAGGGCGGCCGCGGCAAATTCAGCGGATCGGTCTACCAGGTGATCGTCGGGATGTGTGAGGAGGAGATCGTGAGCAGCAAACAAATCTCGCCATTAGCGCGATCTACGTTTGCCCAACTGCAAAACGGAGAAATGAGTTTGCCGGCGGTCAGAAAGAGAGTGCCCGAAACTGATGAAAAGATTTCAGGTGAAAAGTTTTCACCTGAAAAACAGGAACGCGATTTTTCACCAGTTTTCCCTTGCGCATTAAATGAATTAATTAACGTCAGTGACTCTTCTTCCTCTCCTCCTGCCGAAGTGCCAGCCCAAAATGATTTTCCGGAAGAGCGAGCCGAATTCCTGTACCGGCTGGTACGTCCCAGCCACGTGACCCTTCCGAACTCCGAACAGCGCGCCGTAGCGCTTAAAGTCCTGGATTTGTATTTGCAGCGTTTCGAAACACCCCAAGCGGCGGCAGACGCCCTGAAACCCTATGTGGCGGAGGCCGATGCGCGTGGCATTCGCCAAACCAATCTGTGCTGGCTCTCGGAGTGGGCGGCGGTGGGACAGATTCCCAAACCGCGCAAGAAGTGGCAAAAGACAACCAAGGCAGAAAGGGCGCCGGAACAACAAGTCGACTACGACCTGCTACGCAAGCGCATGGAGGTCGAACTAGCGCCGCACATGCAGGCCGGCAATGGGAGTACGGTATGAGCACCAAACATATCGCTAACATCGCGGCGGGATTGAATTTGGATCGATCTGGAACTCCGCTCCATCCTGCCGCCTCCCAACCTGGAGAGTGTTCGTCGGATTGTCCGGTTTGTGGAGGAGTCGGATATATCCGCTTTGAGGTGCCGTTCGGACATTCGCAGTTTGGCAAGGTGGAACGTTGTCCACGTGCACAGGCGCTGGTAGTGGAAAAGTCATTGCAAGTGGGTGAAATTGATCCGCGTGTTGGCTTGACTGTCGATGAACTTCGTTACTTATCTTGGGACTTGGTGAAAAAAGGAGTCAATCAAGCGGATCAAGCCGGTGACATCACTAGGCGCGCATACACAGCCGGATATGGGATCGTATTTTTGTATGGCGGCTTTGGACAGGGCAAGAGTCTGGTGCTCAAGATCGCGACGGCAGTGGCTTTGAAGGCTGGAAAATGTGCCGCGTACGCGAACCTGGCCGGCGTGATGGATGATATCCGTTTGGCCTACGACGAGCGCGAGAACAAGATGACCGAACTGGTGCGGCGCATGAACTGGTGGACTTCGCTGGATGTGCTGGCCATCGATGAGTTGGATAAGGCTGGTCAGACCGACTGGGCGCGGGAGCGCATCTTCCAGTTGCTGGATGTGAGATACCAGCGCGCCGTACGGCAGGAGGCGTTGACGGTGATCGCCTCCAACCATGAAAGCTTGGATGAGCTATCGGGTTATTTGAGGAGCCGTATCGAGGACAATCGTTTCGCGGCCAACGGCTACATCCTGCATCTCACAGGCGCGGATGGCCGCAAGAGTATGCCGAAGAATTGGAAGTATTGACATGAAGCTTGCATTGGAATGGACTCCAATCGATGTAATCGGCAGAACGGTGAAACTGGATGTCTTCAAGCACAGCTTTTCTGCCACGGATGGGTTGCCGCCCTACGCACAAGCACGCGTCATTGACCTGATCTGCAACCAGTTGAAAAAAGTGCGGCCAGCGTCTGCCCTGTGGGTCTCGGTGGCGGCTCAGGGGACGTGGTATCTGCGGGAGTTGGAACGACTGGTGAAGCGCCGCCTTCCCATCACCATCCTGCCGGCGGATCAGACACCGCAAGACGCGTTGGACTTCAAACCCTATGCAGGTTCACGCCATGTAAGCATACCTGATGAACGTTGGCTGGCTCGGCCGTTTCGGGTTGATGATTATGGCCTCAAAGCCAGCGCATTACGAATTCTGCGCATCCTGGCGCGTTTGAAGACTGGATACACGCGGGAGATCACATCATTGGCAGGTTTCAGCGAGAC
>JAKANW010000348.1 GCA_021823555.1 Chloroflexota bacterium | reverse complement strand
ACAAGGGGCCGTAGGAATCCGAGATGACCGGGCCGTGCCGCGTGGAACGCACGGTGATGGTCACGGGCTGCCCGCCGACCACGTTGATGGTCTCGGTGCGGGTCTGGAAATCCACCCACTGACCGTTGGCTTCGTACTGGTTGGGATTGTCAGGATTGACCTTTTCGATGTAAAGATCCATCACGTCCGGGCCAACGTTCGTGAAGCCCCAGGCGATCTTGTCGTTGTGGCCGATGATGACGCCCGGCACACCTGCGAAGGAAAAGCCGCCTACCTCATACGGACATTGAGCATTCTTGGGCACGCAGTGCAGGTCAACTTGGTACCAAATGGACGGCATCTGGATGCTCAAGTGCGGGTCGTTGGCCAGGATGGGCATGCCGGTCGTGGTGCGCGAGCCGGCTACCGCCCAGGAGTTGGAACCAATCCCATCGCCCGCGGGACCAAGCGCCAGGTCCAGAAGAGAGACGTTATTCTGAAGCGCGGTGAGGGTCCCGGTGGGGATATCCAGCGGTTGGGCAATCGAAGGCTGGGTGCTGGTCGTCCCGTCCCCGATCTTGTTGACGATGATGGGATGGTCGGATGGGTAGGGCGGGAAGAGTTGATCCACCTGTTCCTTCGTCAGCGTCTTGAGCAGGACGGCGCGCTCAATCTCCTCGCCCATGTTGCCGCGCAAGTCCCAGGCCATAGCCTTGCCCCAGGTCAGGCTGTTGACGGGAGTCCACTGTTCGATCTTGTAATCAGGGCTGAGCAGGCCCAGGATGGCGTATTCCAGGCTCAGGGACGTGCCGCTGTGATCTTTCAGATAGGCGTTTACCCCATCGGTGTAAGCAGTCAGGATGGCCTTCGACTCAGGCCCCAGTTGCAACCACTCGGCTTCGGCGGTTTGCTTCCAGCCCAGGGTGCGCAGGAAGGTATCGGTCTCCACCTGTCCGCTGCCGAACATCTCGGACAGCGTGCCTGAGCCGATGTGCCGCCAGGCGTCCATCTGCCAGAAGCGGTCCTGGGCATGAACGTAGCCTTGCGCAAAGAACAGATCGTGTAAAGTGCTGGCGTAGATGTGCGGGATGCCCATGTGATCCCGGTAGATATCCACACTGCCGTCCAGCCCGGCCACTTTGAGCTGGCCGTCAATCTGTGGGAAAGATTGGGGCGCAGCCGTATTGGGTAGATAGGATCTGAAATAGAACGCCCCGCCTGCCACTGCGATCAGTGCGATGATGACCGCCCCAATGAGAATGCGAACTAGAAACTTGCTTAGATTTTTCATGTCTCCTCCGGCGAAATTTTCGTGATTATAGTCCCCGGCTTTTCCCGTGCATAGAGAAAGCCGGGATGGTAGAATTTGACGCGATGAAAACACCGAGCCAGCCCTTGAGCCGCGAGGAGTGGATTAGACTGATCCTGAGCATGACCTTGTTCTTTAGCCTGATCGTGCGCGTCTTTCCCGGACTTTTGGCTGGTTTCCCGTTAAATGACGGGGGCATGTTCCTGAGCATGATCCACGACCTGCGCGCCAATGGATTCGCCCTGCCAGCCTTCACGACTTACAACCATGCCAATATCCCGTTTGCATACCCGCCATTAGGCTTTTATGTCGGGGCTTTTCTGGCTACTTTGGGAATATCCGCCGTGGATGTCTTGCGCTGGCTGCCGGTGACGGTCAACTTCCTGTCCATCCCGGCTTTTTATCTGCTGGCCAAAACCCTGTTGAAAGAGGAGCCGCGTGCGGTCGTGGCAACCGCTCTGTTTGCACTGGTTCCCAGTAGCTTCAGTTGGCAAATCATGGGCGGTGGGTTGACGCGTGCCTTCGGCGTGTTGTTCATTCTCCTGGCGCTCTATTCAGCCCACGAGATGTTCCAGCGGGGGAGTTGGAAGTTTGTGATTCTTTCCATCCTGTTTTGCTCCTTGGCCGTTTTGAGCCATCCGGAAGTCAGCCTGGCCACCGTGACGGGCTGCGCCCTGTTCTGGTTATTCTTTGGCCGCACCCAGCGCGGAATTTTGCAGGCGGCTCTGGTTGCGTTGGGGACGCTTCTGCTCACGGCTCCGTGGTGGGGAACGGTGATCGCCCGGCATGGATTGGCTCCCTTCGAGGACGTCTTCCATAGTGGAGCCTACACCAGTATCCCGTTGTTGGGATTGTTTAACGAACTGTTTTCATTCGATGTATGGATGGGGTTGTTTCGCCTGCTGGTGATCGCCGGCATCGTTTGGAGTCTTTTCCGGCGGGAGTATTTCTTTGTGGCCTGGTTGGCAATACCTTATCTCATCGAGCCGCGCAGCGCAGCTGCCTTTGCCTTCTTCCCTGAATGTATTGTGGCAGCCGGTCTTTTCATAGATGGCCTGCCCACTTTGATTGACTGGATAAAAAAGAAGCGCGGCCTGGCTGTCCCACAGGTCGAGTTTACGCAGCGCACAGGCCTCAGCCTGCTGCTTTTCGGGATCATGATTTTATGGTTTGTACAGAATGCCCTGTATGACATTGCGCTGGTGAATACCAGTCTCAAACCGCCGGACCCTCAACAAGCCATGCAATGGGTACGCGACCATACGCCGCCTGACAGCCAGTTCCTGATCTTGACCGGTAACCTGGGCGTGATGACCGACCCCATCCAGGAGTGGTTCCCGGCCTGGAGCGACCGTCACAGCCAATCCACTTTGCAGGGATTGGAATGGACGTTGGGGCCGCAGTTCTTTCCTCGCCTGGGACAACTGGCTGAATTGCAAAAGTGCCGGGATGTGAGTTGTGTAGAAGCGTGGTCAGGAAAGACCGGATTAACGTACACCCATATCCTGCTCGAGAAGTCGGACTGGATGCAGCCGATGCTCGACTCTCTCAAGGCAGACGCGAATTACAGTCTTTTGTTTGAAAATGATCAGGAAGCTGTCTTCCAATTAAAGTAACTCACCTTACGCAGTGTCGTTCTCCCGAAGGACACACTTGCACCTGGCGCACACCTGCCCTAGCGGGCGGTGCTAGGGAGTGCAGGTGTCGGGGCGATATGAGCGAAGCGAAGAATCTCGGTTTTCAAGAGTAGAGACCCTTCGCTCCGCTCAGGGAATCACGGCTAACTGTGTAAGGTGAGTAAAGTAATATAGCGCAAGATTTTGAATATTCTTGCAGGCCCGAAGTCGAAGGAGACCGGGTTTTCTCGGTAATGACTGCATTTCGACTGCGCTCGCCTATCGGCCCGCTTCGCTCAACGTGAGGTCCTTTGGGCCTAACTTTTCAATCTCGAGTTCGTTATTTCGTTATGCCCAGCATCCTTGGGAACCAGTACCATAAAATATCTGCAGCGGGTTTTCCATGCACGGAAGCCGACTTGTCCTGTAACGCGACAGGCGGATAAAAGCCGCGGCTGACGAACCCGCTGATCCACGGCCGCCCGTTGACGGCGGTCAACATGGCCTCGTAGAGATCAGCCTGGGATTGCAAATCCAATCCCACCGAGCCGATATCGGGGTTGGGGCGGTTGAGCGCATTCCAATCCAGGCAGCCGCCTTTGCCGTCTGCCACGCAGCCGGTGGCTGAACCCGTAGCGGCGGGATACCTGACCGCCAGGATCAGCGGCTTGTTGAGCAGGGATTGCAGGGGGAAGACCTCGTTATCCAGCAGTTGCCCGGCCTGGTTGACCAAATCGCTCTTGGAGGCGCTTGTGGAACCGGCCAGTGCCGCCGACCAGAGCAGGTAAATCCCATCGGCATCCTGCAGGAAGGAAAGCGGTGTTTGCAGGCTGGATTTGGTATAGGGCAGCGCCCAGTAGATTTTCCCGCTAAAGTGCTGGCGCAAATCGGTGATGATGGCCTTCCAGCGCGACTCCACATCGGAGGGGGCGCCGGCGGGCGTACCATCCGCCAGGGTACCGCCGGGCAGGGCCGGAGCCAACCAATCGCCGCCGATGATGAGCGCTTGAGCGCCAGACTGCGCCGCCAGGTCCGCGTAGTTGATGGCAAAGGCGCGGTAGGCGGCAAACCATTCATCCCACCAGGCTGCATCGCGCGGCGCAGACGACCAAAAGTTCGCGCTGGACGAGGTCGAAGCATCTGCCGCATCCGGGAAGTGCGGCGTCGGAAAGATGGCCACATTAAGTCCGAGGGCGCGCGCCTGGCTGATCATGATGGCCGAGTCGATCCAGAGCGGATCCTTGCCGGGTTGAGGGGCAAAGCCAAGCGGGTTAGGCCCGCTAAATGTCCAGGTGGGTGTGAAGACCACCTGGTTTGCTCCTAGGGCCTGGATATTCGTGAGGGACTGCGGCATGTAATAGGACCAGCTTGGCCGGAAGGTGGGCTGAAGTTCCACACCAGCCTGAAAGCCTCCCAGGCGAACCGTAATGGATGCGCCGACCAGGGTGGTTGGTTCGGGATTCTCATACCATTTCCAGGCAGTCACGGTATCCTGAATATCCTGCGAACTCAAGCTGGTGGAGGCTTCGCGGCCCCGGCTTGAATTGCCCACCGTAGCAACATCGTCGGCGCTTCCGCACTGCGCGTTACGGCAGTAGCGATAGCCAAACGAACCGAGCATGTTCAGCGGGCCATAAAGCTGATAAGCCCACTGATTGTTCCCCAGCGGCCACATCGGCAGGGGTTCGGTCCAGCCGTAGGGATTGAATTGAATGTAAA
>JAKANW010000347.1 GCA_021823555.1 Chloroflexota bacterium | reverse complement strand
CGCGGGAGTGGCGGCGATCCAACTCGAAGACCAGGTGACGCCCAAAAAGTGCGGCCACTTCAACGGCAAGGAGGTCATCCCCGCCGAGGAGATGGCGCAGAAGATCCACGCCGCGGCGCGGGCGCGCAAAGAGATGTTGATCGTCGGCCGCACCGACAGTCTCGCCACGCACGGCATGGATGAAGCCATCCGCCGCGCCAATCTCTACGCCCAGGCGGGTGCGGACATCATCTTCGTGGAAGCGCCCACGCAAAAAGAACAGATTGCCGAACTGCCCAAGCGCATCCAAGCCCCGTTGCTTTTCAACATGACCGAGGGCGCCAAGACGCCCATCATCTCGCACGATGAACTGTGCGAAATGGGCTACCGCATCGTCATTCACCCGAACCTGGCCATGCGTATCGCGGCGCGTGCCGTGCAAAGCGCACTGGCTGTCTTGCAGAAGACTCGCAGCAGCGAGTTGCTCGTCCCGTCTATGCTGGAATGGAACGAGCGACAACGCCTCGTCCGCCTGCCCGAGTGGGAGGCGCTCGACCATGAATTGAGCCGCTTCGAAATAGCGGATTCAAGATAACCCCACCAAAGGAGAGAAAAATGAATCGCAAGTTGAATGTGTTCGTTTCACTGGCTCTGGCGTTGATTTTCGTCCTCGCCGCCTGCGCCCCCGCCGCGACTCCGACCGAGGCGCCGAAACCCGCCGCGACCGAAGCCCCCGCCATGACGGAAGCGCCCGCCGCCACCGAAGCCCCCGCGGTTGATCCGATGGCTGCGCTTGTCGAAGAATCCAAGAACGAAAAAGACGGCTTGTTGGTCTACTCCATTATGGGCGAGAATAACTGGGCGCCTGTGATCAAGGCCTTCAACGCCAAGTACCCGTGGATCACCGTCACCGCGCTTGATCTCGGCACCACCGAAACCTTCGAGCGCTACTACACCGAATCCGCTGGCGGCGCGCGCACCGCGGACATGATCATCACCTCCGCCCCTGGCGAGTGGCAGGAGTTCATCGCCAAGGGTGAGTTGCAGGTCTACGAACCCGTCAACGCGGCCGGCCTGCCCGACTTTGCCAAACTGGCCGATGGCGTGTACGCCGTCTCCACCGACCCGTTCGTGCTCATCTGGAACAAGGCGCTCGTCCCCAATCCGCCCTCCTCGCTGGCCGATGTTGCCAAGCTCGCGGCCGACCCCGCCTACCAGGGCAAGATCACGACCTACGATGTCGAGAAGAACGGCACCGGTCACGCCATGAACTGGTTCTGGATCAAGAAGATGGGCGATGCCGGTTGGACAACCCTCGGTGAGATCGGCAAGTCCAATGTCAACATGCAGACCTCCGCTGGCAACATGGTGAAGGCCGTGCTCTCCGGCGAAGCCGCTATCGGCTACTTCGTTTCGGGTATCTCCGTCTTCCCCAAGTACCCGGATGCGGAACCCGTCATGGGTTGGGCATATGACAAGAGCGGGCAGGTCGTGGTCGTGCGCGGCATGGGCATCACCGCCAAGGCGTCCAGCCCCGCTTCCGCCAAACTGCTGATGGAATTCATCCTCTCATCCGAAGGCCAGCTCGCGTGGTCTGAAGGTGGCCTGACCGCCTATCGCCCCGACGTGGCCGGACAGGCGGAACATCACCTGCAGAAGATCATCGACGCCGTCGGCGCGGACAATGTGATCTACTTCTACTTCGATCCCGATATGGCCAGCGCGGCCAACCGCCAGGCCTTCGTGGACAAGTGGAAACAGGTTATGGGTCGCCCGTAATCCTGTAAAATAAATTACAACGAAGACCTGACAGGTTTGCGCCAAAGGCGACGACCTGTCAGGTCTTGAAAAGTTTTAGATCGCCGAGGAACGATAGATGACATCTGCCCAACTTCCAAAGCCCCGCTTTTCCTGGGACCGCGTTGTCCAATGGTCCATGGTCATTTTGACCATTGCACTCGTGGTCTTCCCGGCTTGGCCGATCGTGTATCAAAGCTTCATGTCGAAGCCGCTCTATGACAAGGAGCGTGCCTTCACGTTGGGAAATTACACCAACATTCTGACCGACGGCAAGTTCTGGCATATCCTCGGCTACACCGCTGCCTTTGCCATTGCCACAACGATCCTCGGATTGATCTTCGGCGTCTTTTTGGCAGTGTTGATCAACCGCACCAACATGCCGCTGCGCAAGTTCTATTCCAACCTGGTCACCATCCCTTATTACGTCTCGCCGCTGGTGCTGGCCTTCGCATGGATGGAAATGTACGGCCCGCAGGGTTTTGGTACGATCGTCATCCGCATGCTCAAACTTCCCACGTGGCAGTTATACAGTTTTTGGGGCATCGTTGTCGTTGCCACGATGTACTACATTCCGAACACTTTCCTTTACGCAACGTCCTCCCTCGCGCTGATGGACCCACAGCTGGAAAGTGCAGCGCGCATCGGCGGAGCGACTCCCTTCCGCACGATCATCAACGTGACCATCCCGCTGCTGCGTCCCGCCATCCTCTACAGTGCGCTGATGACGCTCGTCTCGGCGCTGGAGTTGCTGTCCATTCCACTTGTGTTGGGGAGCAGTGTGGGGATAGACACGCTTTCCACCTACATTTATCTGCTCGGCATTATCGGCGTCAGCAAGGATTACGGCGCGATCGCCGTCGTTGCCATTTTCATCGTCCTGCTGGTGACCATCCTCGTTTTCGTCCAGGGCAAACTCACGTCCATGGAGCGCCGCTTCGTCACCGTGGGCGGCAAAGCCACGCGGCCCAAACTGCTCGACTTGGGAAAAAGCAAAGGCATCGTTTCAGGCGTGGTTGGGCTGTACATCCTGTTGGGCATCATCCTGCCGCTGGCCTGCATCGTGCTCGAATCGTTCGTGCCGTTCCTCAGCCCCTTCGCCAACCCCTTCAAGATGTTGACGTTGAAGAACTACGTCGACATCTTCACCTCGCCCGCCTTCCGCCAATCGGTGACCAACAGCGTTTTGATCTCAGTCTTTGCTGGTGCGGTGGGAATCATCTTCATGGCGCTGGCGGCCATCACCGCCTATCGTTCCTTCTTCAAGGGACGCAGCATCGTCAAATATTTTTCGCTGTATCCGCGCGCCTTCCCTGGCATCATCGTGGGCATCGGTTTCCTGTGGGCATTCCTGCTCATCCCTGGCATCGGCTCGATCCGCAACACCATCATCGCCATGTCGATCGCCTTCATCATGCGCTACCTCCCGCTCGGATTTAGCGCGGTCAGCCCCGCGGTGATTCAAGTTTCGGATGAACTCGACCGCGCCGCGCGCGTCGGCGGTGCGACCTGGCTCGGGACGGTGCGCCACATCCTCCTGCCGATCCTGCGTCCTGCCCTCCTTTCGGGATACATCATCCTTGCCATTTCCTTCTTGAAAGAATACGCCGTGGCGCTCTTCCTTTTCTCCGAAGGGTCGCGCGTCATCGGCACTACCATGATCGAACTCTGGAAGCAGGGTGGCGCCGAACCCGTGGCCGCGCTCTCCACCATTCAAATGGTCATCACCGCATTTTTGATCTTTGGCAGCACAAAATTGCTGGGAGTGAAACTTCATGAATAATGACTTAATCATCGAAGGCTTGACCAAAAAATTCGCCACGGCCAATTCGGTGGCAATTTCCAACATCAACCTGACCGTCAAGGAAGGTTCACTCGCCACCCTGCTGGGACCTTCGGGCTGCGGTAAAAGCACCACGCTCAACTGCGTAGCGGGGCTCGAAGAACCTACCGAAGGCAAGATCCGCGTCGGCGATTTCGTGATGAGCGATACCAGCAAGGGCTTGATCCTGCCGCCGGAGGAACGCCAGTTAGGCATGGTCTTCCAATCCTACGCGCTCTGGCCGCACATGAAGGTCTTTGACAACGTAGCCTTCAGCCTGAAACTGCGAAAGGTCAAAGGCGATGAAATGAAGAAGCGCGTGATGGATTCCCTCGACCTCGTGGGACTCGCCGACCTGTCTGATCGCTACCCCTTCCAACTCTCCGGCGGACAGCAGCAGCGCGTCGCTCTGGCGCGTGCGGTCGTGACTCGCCCGCGCCTGCTCCTGCTCGACGAGCCTTTGTCCAACCTCGATGCCAAGATCCGCGAACAGGCGCGCGTTTGGGTGCGCGAGTTGCAGCAACGCGTTGGCATCACCACCATCTACGTGACCCATGACCAGTCCGAAGCCTTTGCCATGTCCGACATGATCGCGGTCATCAACAAGGGTGTCTTGCTCCAGTTCGCCCCGCCCGAGGAGTTGTACTCCCACCCAGCCACCCAGTTCGTGGCCGAGTTCATCGGCGCGACCTCCTTCCTCAAGGGCGTGGTCGCCGCGATGGACGGGAACAAGATCACGGTCCGCGTGGCGAACGGCGACAAGCTCAAGTTGACCGATTACAGCGGCAAGTCGTGGAGCGTCAATCAAAATGTGGTCGTTGCCATCCGTTCGGAGCGAGTCGAAATGGCTGGCTCGAAATCCGATAACATCCTGAACGCGGCCGTCACCAACTCCACCTATCTCGGCTCGAAGTGGCAGCACGTGGTGGACACGGGTTCAGGCACATTGAAGGTCGAGACCACCGACACGGTGACGAGCGACCGCATGAGCCTCTACCTCCCGCCCGACTCGATTCTGCTCTTCCCT
>JAKANW010000346.1 GCA_021823555.1 Chloroflexota bacterium | reverse complement strand
CAACAACGATGGGAAGAGCATTCGCCTGAACCTGCCTCCGTTAACAGAAGAGCGCCGTCGTGAATTGGTCAAGCACGTGCATGCCCGCCTGGAGGAAGCGCGTGTCGCCATCCGCAATATTCGCCGCGATCTGCACAACGATTTGCGTGATTTCGAAAAGGAAAAAATGATCTCCGAGGATGATCTCAAGCGCGGCGAAGAAGAACTGCAAAAAATGACCGACCGTTTTGTGGAAGATGTCGGAAAACACGGGCAAGCGAAAGAAAAAGAGATCATGGAAGTATAGGCTCATAATCGCCCAGAACGTCAAAAAAGCCTTGCCAGATGCTCCCGGTAGAATGCAAGGCTTATTGGCGAGACAAGCTCCAGAATTACATGGCTGAATCCCCACTTAATATCCCCGCTGATAAGATTCCCCGTCACGTAGCCATCATTATGGATGGCAATGGGCGTTGGGCACTCTCACGCGGCCTGCCGCGTATTGCCGGTCATAAAGCCGGGACGGAAAATCTGCGCCGCGTTATTCGCGCTACTGTAGAGTTTGGCATTAAATATTTGACCATTTATGCCTTTTCCACCGAGAACTGGGGACGCCCGCCAGAGGAAGTCCGGGGATTGATGAATATTTTGGAAGATGTCATTGACCGCGAATTGAATGAACTCAACAAGGAGGGGGTACAGTTGCGGCACATCGGACGATTGGAACGGCTGGCTCCCACGCTTCAGGAAAAAGTCCTGGATGCGATTGACGCAACCAAAAATAATGACCGCCTCATCCTCAACATCGCTTTCAATTATGGGGGACGCGATGAGATTGTGCAGGCCATCCAAAGGATGATGAAAGATGGGGTCAAACCCGAGGATGTCACAGACCAGACAGTGGGGCAATATTTATATACCGCTGGTGTGCCCGACCCGGATCTTATCATCCGCACGTCAGGCGAGCTGCGCGTCAGCAATTTCCTGATCTGGCAGGCAGCTTATTCCGAGTGGTATATCACTCCAACCTACTGGCCCGATTTTGACAAGAAGGAATACCGTCAGGCGCTCGAAACCTTTGCACACCGTGACCGGCGATTTGGCAAGGTCTCATCGAGTGAGCTTCAGGAGTCCAATGCTTAAGCGGACACTGACAGCGCTTGCGCTGTTGGTCATTGGCATGCCGACCGTTTTACTGGGCGGACCGTTTCTTTTTGTACTGATCGCGGTTTTTGTAGTCGGCGCCGCTGGGGAATACGTGCAAATGTTCCAGACCGTAGATTATGAACCGAACGAAATCCTGACATTGGGTGGGGTATTTTTGATTCTTGCCGCCCGCGCGTTCCTGCCACAAGTGGCGGCGCCGGTCTTTGCGGTGTTGATTCTGGCAGCCATGGCAACCCACCTTCTTGCTTTTGAGCGCGGCCGAGACAAGGCCGCGCTTGATTTTTCCATCACAGTTGGCGGGCTGGTATACCTCGGCTGGATCGGCGCCTATCTGCTCGACCTGCGCAACCTGCCCGAAGGCGGCTGGTGGCTTATGATTGTTCTGCCTGCCGTCTGGCTGGCAGACGCGGGTGCATATTCGATTGGCGCTGCTTATGGCAAACATAAGATGACGCCTCGTCTCAGTCCAAAGAAAAGTTGGGAAGGTTATTGGGCCGGGGCATTCACAGGCGCGCTGGCCGGTGCATTTTTGGTATTTGCCTATAAAACTTTCGGCTCCCTGACCGGTGATATCTCGCCCTGGCAGGGAACCGTGCTTGGCCTCGTCCTGGGTTTATTGACACCCCTGGGTGACCTGGGCGAAAGTATGTTCAAGCGCCAGGCGCATCTAAAAGATTCGAGCGGTGTCTTCCCCGGGCACGGCGGATTCTTTGACCGGATCGATTCATGGATATGGGGGGCCGCCATCGGATATTATTTCATCCAATGGTTCATCCTGAAGTAAGGAGACAAATAAAATGAACTCACTAGATGTTACTGCTCCCACTCGTAATCTTGCCCTCGATCTGGTGAGGGTCACTGAAGCTGCGGCTCTTGCGGCAGGCCGCTGGATGGGCCGCGGTCAAAAAGAATCGGCTGACCATGCTGCGGTCGAGGCGATGCGGCTGGTGCTCAGTACAATTGCCATAGACGGGGTCATTGTCATTGGGGAAGGCGAGAAGGACCGCGCCCCTATGCTTTACAACGGCGAAAAGGTGGGAAACGGTTCAGGCCCGCAAGTGGATGTGGCTGTGGACCCAATTGACGGCACCCGTCCACTGGCTTTTGGCCGTACGAACTCCATCGCTACGGTGGCATTTGCCCCGCATGGCGCCATGTTCGATCCCGGCCCGTTCGTGTACATGAATAAGATCGCGGTTGGCCCAGAAGCCAAAGGCAAGATCAACATCGAGGTTCCCCTCACCGAGAACCTGAAAGCGATAGCCAAAGCAAAAGGGAAAGCCGTGGAAGACCTGACCACCATCATCCTTGACCGGCCACGGCACGAGGCCATGATCGCCGAGATCCGCCAGGCAGGCGCCCGCATCCGCCTCATTCCAGACGGGGACGTGGCCGCCGCTTTGATGACCGCCTGGCCCGACTCAGGCGTGGACGTTTTGTTCGGCATCGGCGGCACGCCGGAAGGGGTGCTGGCGGCCTGTGCCCTGCGCGCCATGGGCGGCGAGATCCAGGGAAAGTTGTATGCCCGTGATGAAGATGAACTGCGCCGCGGCAATGAAGCCGGGTATGATTTCAAGAAGGTCCTGACCATGGATGACCTGGTCTCCTCGGAGGATGTCTTCTTCGCCGCCACCGGCATCACGGATGGCGAACTGCTCAAGGGCGTGCGCTACTTCGGCGACGGCGCCTCCACCGATTCGCTGGTCGTGCGCGGCCTGACCGGCACGGTGCGCCAGATCACCGCTACGCACCGCATGGACAAACTCCATCACCTGAGCGCCATCAAATATTAGGATGCAACGCTGCCCGATCTGCGCATCGTGATCCAGATTGCCAGATAACGCTTGACACAAGCCAGCCTTGTACGTATAATGTCGTTCGCTTTCCTGGCTAGCTCAATGGCAGAGCGCGCGGCTGTTAACCGCTAGGTTCGAGGTTCAAGTCCTCGGCCAGGAGCCAGATAGAGTCCTCTGCATGGAGGACTCTTTTGTTTGGTTTTTTGGCCCTCATAGCCGGAAAAACAAAAAGAAACGCCGCAGGCTATTTCCTGCGGTGTTTCTTTTCTCGATAAACTTATTCGGACATTCCACTGTTGCTGTTACTGGTATTGGCGCTGGTGTCAGTCGTGCTGCTTGACCTGACTTCCTCTTTCTTGCCGCTGCGCGACCCGCCGCCGGAGGGTGATCTGTGATCGGTAGCATAAAAGCCGGAGCCCTTGAACACGATTCCCACCGGGGCAATCACCTTCTTGAGCGCTTTCTTGCGGCACTCAGGGCAGGTTTTCAACGGGGCGTCGTTAAATGATTGTTGACGCTCGAACTGGACACCACAATTTTCGCATCGGTAGGTATAAACGGGCATGGGGAACTTTCTCCTTCTTTACTTGCTCTACTTCTATAGCGTGCCGGATTATAGCGCGCATGGAGGATGTGTGCAAGACCACCCAGGCAGCATGTTATAATTTTCTAACATTTTCACTGAGGAACCCTGGCCATGTTGAAAATCGAGATTGTCTATTGTGCGGTCTGACATTACACCAGCCGGGCCGTGAGCCTGGCCGATGAACTGCTCAAGGAGTTCGAGCACCTGATCGAGTCGATCACGCTCGTGCCGTCGGAGGGTGGGCGTTTCGAGGTGACGGTCAACGGGCAGCTGCTGTATTCCAAGCTGCAGACGAAACGTCACGCCGAAGCGGGCGAGGTGTTGAGGCTGGTGCGGAAGATGGTCGAAGGGTAGATCAAAGCTTACATAACGGAGGCAGGTTTTATGTCCAAGAAAGGACGCGTTTTTTCAGGCGCCCGCCCCACGGGCCGCCAGCATCTGGGAAACTATCTGGGTGCGATCAAGAATTACGTCGCGTTGCAGAATGACTACGATTGCGTCTACTGCATCGTGGACATTCACGCGCTCACTACAGTTGAGACGACCGAGAACTTGAAGCAGAATACGATGGAAATGGCGCTCGACTGGCTGGCTGCCGGCATCCGTCCTGAAGAATCGATCCTGTTCATTCAATCGCACGTGCCGCAGGTGATGGAGCTGCACACCCTGCTTTCGATGGTCACACCGCTCGGCAAATTGACCGACCTGCCAACCTTCAAGGAAAAGGTTCGCCAGCAGCCCGATAACGTGAACTATGGCCTGGTGGGGTATCCCGTACTGATGACCGCAGATATCGTGCTCTACAAGACGGATGTGGTGCCGGTCGGCATTGACCAGGCTCCTCATGTGGAGTTTGCCCGCGAGATCGTGCGCTCGTTCAACTATCGTTACAAGACCAAGGCGCTGATCGAGCCGCAGGTGAAACATACCGAAGTGCTCAAGGTGCTGGGCATTGACGGCAAGGAGAAGATGGGCAAGAGCCTGAACAACCACATCGAGCTGGCCTCCACGCCGGAAGAAACCCAGCAGCGTGTCATGCAGATGGTCACGGACCCGGCGCGGCTGAGGCGGAACGATCCGGGTAACCCGGACGTGTGCA
>JAKANW010000345.1 GCA_021823555.1 Chloroflexota bacterium | reverse complement strand
GGTACAACAACGGAGGCCGGAACGTTCAAATTTAAGGTTCTTGCCATGTGCGTCGGCATGAACGTCAACAGAGAAAGCAGGAAAATGGAATACATAATCGAAGTAAAATAAGGCATCCACGTTTATGGACAGAATGCACGGATGACCATCACCTATCGCAAGGGAACTCTCGAAGACTCGTATTCGGTATATCAAGTATTCACGCGTTCCATCACCGATCTGGGCACGCGCACGAACGTCATGGCCATCACCGGCGGGAACGACCCGCTGGTGATGCAATCCCTCTGGCAGCGGCGTAAACCGCTGTTCGAATTTCTTGCCCAGAACGCGGCGCAGTTTTGGGTGGCGGAAAAGGATGGGAAGATCATCGGGTACGCGCGTTCCATCGAACATGACGGTCTGATAGACCTGACGGAATTCTTTGTGGATCCCAGCCAGCAATCGGGTGGCGTTGGGAGCGAGTTGCTGGTGCGGGCCTTTCAAAGCCTTACCGCACGTTATCGCGTTGTCATCGCCTCGCAGGATGAACGCGCCCTGTCGTTGTACTTGAAAGCTGGCGTATACGCGCGTTTTCCCATCAAGTATTTTTCGCACAAAGCCGAGAAGGTGGAAGTGAGGACCGATCTCAAAATCGACCCACTCCTGGTTGAACAACACCTGCCGGATCTTAATCGCATCGACCGCGCCGTCATCGGGCAGGCACGTCCGGCCATCCATCGTTGGATCGCATCCACCCGTACCGGGTTCCTCTACCGCCGCAAAGGAGAAGCGGTCGGTTATGGCTACATGGGCGGGCCGTTCGCCCTGCTAAACGAAAATGACTTCCCGGCCGTGCTAGCCCACGCGGAACACCGGGCCGCCGAACGCGGGGATGATTTTGGCGTAGAGACTCCATTGATCAACCGTAAGGCAATTCAATATTTCATGGAACGAAAATTCCAGATGGACGCCTTTACCGTGCTGTTCATGAGCAATGAGCTGTTCGGAAAGTTCGAGAATTACCTGTGCTTCAGCCCGATCTTTTTCATGTAATAATTTTGTAACACATCCGGCGTAATTTTCCGGGAACATTCCGCGTGTACCCGCCGTCAGGGGAGCAATTATTTATCGAAAGAGGTACACCATGAAACTCACAGCCAACTCGTTATTCATCATTTTCGCGATCCTGATGCTGGGATTGGCCGCGCTCTTCCCGCTCAGCATTGTGGCGGCGCAGGTGCTCGTGCCCCGCAGCCTACCCACGTCCAATCCGCAAGCCACCCTGGAGGCCATCGTCCAACAGACCGTGGTCGCGCTGACGCAAACCGCGCCCACTCAGACACCGCTCCCGCCAACCGCCACAGCCATCCCGGCTACGAACACACCCGCGCCTACGGCGACGTTCGTCCCCACCTCCACGCCAGTCTCGTACTGTGACTGGGTGGCCTTCATCAAAGACGTGACCATCCCGGATGGCGCCACGCTCCAACCCGGCGAAACCTTCGTCAAGACCTGGCGATTGAAGAACCGCGGCACCTGCACCTGGACGCCCGACTACATGCTGGTCTTCGTCAACGGTGCGCAAATGTCCTCGGCCACCGCCACCCGCCTGCCCGGTTACGTGGCCCCCGGCCAAACCGTGGACGTCTCGGTTGCGTTCACCGCGCCCACCACGCCCGGCCATTACACCAGTTACTGGATGCTGCGCAACAGCGCGGGCGTGTTGTTCGGCGCCGGAGACAATGCCAACAAAGCCTTCTATGCAGACATCAAGGTGGCCCGTGAATCCCTGCCACACGGAACCGTCAAAGGCACGATCTACTATCCCAGCGAGTTCAATCCGCCCATGACCCTGTACTTCCAGAAGGTCGGCACAAACGAGCTTATCCAATTCTCCATCCCAGAGAATCGCAACGAGTTCAGCCTCCTGCTGCCAAACGGCACATACTACGCCTACGCCTGGGCTCCCGGCTACAACCTGGAAGGGGCTTACGTCAAAACGGATGGGACACTGCGACAATTCACTGTCACCGGCGGAGCGACCACCTACTCTATCGACATCACCGACTGGACAGTGGAACACCATCTCCCCGGTTCCTAAATCAAAGAGGCGGCTCACTTGAGCCGTCTCTTTTTTCACACCGCACAGGTGAACAGTGCGATTTCCATTTCCTGCGGAGTCAACCCACCGTGGTGACCATAATAGCGCTGATCGAACTTATCCTTGACACGCCACCACACAGACTCAGTGCGCTGCGGCAGAATCACCAGATTTCCGACGCGGCCGAGAAATTCATGGGAAATCGTCGGGCCAAAATAACCCTGATCCATCAACTCGCTAACCTTGACCACCTCTGCCTTCCCTTCCAGACGGCTGGCGAGAAAAGCTTGCGCCTCATCGAGCAGGTCCTCTTTCACATACAGGAACATATCCCGCGCCGACCCGGCAGGAACCAGTAAATCGCCAGAGCGGTTGGTCCTGAGAAAACGCTCGAGGCCTGCAAACCGCGGATCGGCGTTGAGAAAAATCGTCGTCTTTGGGTCCACTGCCGACGCACCGTGGTCGGCAGTCATCAGGAACAGAATTTTCTTTTTGCCGGAAAAAATCCGCGTAAAGTAATGTTCCATGATGAGCAGGAACGCTTCGATCTCGGCCTCGGTCTGCGGCGCAGTGGGACCATATTCATGACAGAGGCTGTCAATCATATCGAAGTACAAATGCACGTAGGTGGGCCTGGTCACTTTTTCGAGCAGCAACCCCAAATTGACCAGCGCTTCGGACAACGTTTTGAACGCGTCCAACTCCGCGCCTTTCATGACTACATTCGAATACGTGGAAGGCGTGTAATCACGCGATCCAAAGACATGCGACTTCACACCAGAATTTTGCAGGGCGTTATACAAAGTTGTGGTTGGATACAATTTTTTCGCGTCTGCCAGTGACTTGAGCGTGTCGCGGTCCTTGTCGCCTGCAAAGGAGAACAACAGCGGCGCGATGACGCGGTCCAGCAGCGGCTCATAATAGAACCACTCGAACACGCCGCTCTCGCCCACAGGCAATCCAGTGTGGATGGTGGTCAGGTGCGCGGCGGTGGTGGACGGGAATTGGGAGGTCAGTTTTTCGACCGATCCGTCGCGAGTCAGGCGTTTGAGGAACGGCGCGTCCTGAAACCGCTCGAAGAAACGCCAGCCGAATCCGTCCACCAGAAAGAATACCACCGCGTCGTATTGACCCGAAGCCAAGGCGGCCTTCACGCGATTGGGGATTCCGGCAAACCCGCCCGCGTCATAGCGGGGCTTGATAAAGTGACCGTTTAAATTCATGGCATAACCTGTGAGTTGGCGGCTTGAAAGCCGCGTTACGATTTTTCCAGCATCATCTTCGCCGCGCGCCGCCCGATCTCCACCGCAAAGTTCGTGCCGCGGTCCCATGGGTAGACCTGGCTTATCGAAGCAAAATATAGTCCCTCTATAGGCGTTTGGATGGCAGGAATATTCTTCGAGTGATTCAACAGCGGCACCGGCTGGGCGTAGTTCGTTTTGAACAGCCAAACCTTCTTCACCCAATCGCGCGCAAACGCCGGGTTAATCTTTTGGAACGCGGGCAGGAACCGCTCCAGCAATTGCTCCTCACTCAGCGAAAAATACTCGTGTCCCTGCTCGAGATAGTCACCGGCGTACACGATATGGTCGCCGCCAAAATGCTCCGGCGAGACAAAGTTGGTGTGCTCCACCAGCGCCAAAAACGGATAGCCCGCCTCCTTCGGCAGATTGAACCAGTAATAGCCTTCTTTTGACAATTGCTCCTTGAGTGACAACACCATCACCACCGCGCCCATCGACTTAAGTTCCAGCAAACCCTTGAGATAACTCTCCGGCAGGTCGGGAGCCATCTTCGCCATCAGATTGGGCGACGTGGTGACCAGCACGCGGCCGAACGATTCGACCTTCCCATCGCTTCGCACCGACAAACCGGCCTGCTCCCGTTTAATAGACTCCACCTTCGTCCCCAGCCGAATCTCGACGCCCAGCGCGCGCAGTTTCGCCGCGAACAAGTCCGCGAATTTTTGGAACCCGCCTTCGAAGGTACCCAGCCGCGTCGTCCGCGCTTTGATGCGCGCCCACATCCAGGCCATATTCACGTCGCGGTAAAACGGACCAAACTTCCCCACCAGCAGCGGTTTCCACATCTCCTCGTAGACACGTTTGCCGGCCCACTTCAACATCCACGCATCGGCAGTCACTTTTTCCAGCGCGCGCCAGTTGTTGGTGAGACGCAAGAACAACCCGACGAACCCGAAACGAATTTTGTCGAGACCCCAGCCGAGTCCGGGGAAGAGCGCCATTTTGAGGATCGAGTCGAAGGGATAGAACTTTCCGTTGTAGTACATCACCGTCAACGGGCGCGGGAAGATGACCTTGTCCTGCAAGCCCAATTCTCGAATCAACTCCATCATCGAAGCATCCGATTGGAACCAGTGGTGATAGAACTTCTCGACGGACCAATCCCAATGCGGCTCTTTGAATCCCGAAGCCAGCCCGCCGACATAATTCGCCGATTCAAAAATAATTACTTCGTGCCCTGCTTTTCTCAGGTCATATGCGGCGGCAAGCCCGCCAAACCCCGCGCCGATGATCGCGATCTTCATTC
>JAKANW010000344.1 GCA_021823555.1 Chloroflexota bacterium | reverse complement strand
AGATAAGCCAGTCGAGGTTGATATTCGACCCTGGTCAGATGAAGACCTGCCGCTCCTGGAACGTCTGATGGGCGATCCGACTATGACAGAACATCTCGGCGGGCCTGAGACTCCAGAGAAGATCCGCGAGCGCCATAAACGATATTGTCAGAGCAGCAACCCAGGCGAGGGGCCGATGTTCGTAATTGTTGCCGGGACCGAGAGAATCCCAGCTGGATCCATTGGATATTGGGAGAGAGATTGGCAGGGACATCGCGTCTGGGAGACCGGTTGGAGCGTGCTGCCAGAATTCCAGGGCCTCGGCATCGCCACCAAGTCAGCCGCCATCGTGATAGAACGGGCACGCGCAGAAAGGAAGCACCGCTTCCTGCATGCCTTTCCAGCGGTAGATAACCCTCCGTCGAATGCTGTTTGCCAGAAGGTGGGCTTCACCTTGCAAAGGGAAGTTGACACCGAGTATCCGCCAGGCAGCTTCATACGCAGCAACGACTGGCGACTGGACCTGTTCGCCGCAGCCTCGGAAACTTCAATTGCTAAAGGCAGCGAAGCAGGACTGCTTTAGCCGGGGAGACAACATCAAGAGTCGATTTGTATGCAGAAGAATATCCCAGAGAATCCCCGGAAGCCACACTTCGACAGGTGAATACTAACTTGAAGATCACCGAGTTCCGAATCATTGATATACGCAAGCGGCCATGAACTTCCAAGAGAAATCCTTATACCACCAAATCCATCCTCTAAAACTCTTCACCGATTGGAGTACGGGCATCATAGCCCTTTATCCCTTCTGGCAGAACAATCTCCTGGCAGCACTCATCATCGCGGCTGTTCCATCAATTCTCGTGTCGTTTATGCTCATACGTTTTGCAAATCTGGAAGAATACAAGCAGTCAACATTTGGAAAATACGTTCATCAATATATGACCCGCCCGGTCGAAATGATGCGTTTTGCTGGGTACGCTCTGATGGCAGTAGGCGCGTGGGTTCATGCCGTGTGGTTTATCCCTGCCGGATTGCTGGTCATTCTACTCGCGTGGTTACGCGGAGTAATTATTCCGAACAAGCCTTAGACGCTGCTCGACGCTCCAATCAACGTAGGTCTTTGAAAATCAGGAGGCAGGCTGGCGCCCGATCGCAGGCAACGTTGTGCCGCAACGCGCCTGGACCCAACCGTTGAGCAACCCGTATCATAATAACCGGCTGGGTCAGCAATCCAGAGAAAGGAAGAGGCATGATATCACTACGGAACACCTTGATGAGATTTTTCGCTCACAACATTGACGGGACACAACCGCGCATTGTGGATTTGGAGCAGCCGATAAGGATGATCGGCATGGCAGTAGATACAGACTTGAAGAGAATCTATCGCGATGCACCATCATTGGGAAAACAGTTTAGAGAATATAAACAGACCCATGAAATCCCAGGTAAGAAACAGCCCTGGGCCTTTGCCGCGCTGAGCAAAGGCTTTGACAAGGAAAAAGGCGCTTTCTCGTATATCATCGGGGATGTAGTGACAAGCCTGGAAAAGATCCCTGCCGGCTTGATCTCATTTGAAATACCGGCGATGAAGTACGCCATTTTCCCTGTGCGGCCCAAAAACAGGTTTGGATGGGGCTTAGCCATTGCGAACGCCAAAAGGTACGTTTACAATGTTTGGCTGCCCAATTCCGAATACGAACCGGCAGGCGTAATTGACGACTTTGAGTACCACGATGAACGAAGCGTCAGAAAGAGCAATCCGAGCATTGACTTATATGTGGCAATAAGAGAAAGGCATTAGCCGAATATTGTGGCCGCCCCATCCGATGAGTAGTAATGGACGCTTCGACACTCCCTTCGGTCGCAGCGCAGCGCAGTGCGGGATTCACTCCGCTAATTCAGTATCCCATTTTGACTAAAACTCTTTATTACCTCAAGCCGCCATCCCCGGCGGCATTTTCATTGCAAGTGCAAATGATTTGCAGTCATGCCACCCAGACGCTCATCCGTGTTATCATCCCGCCAATGGAAACGCAGGCCCTTCCCAAAATCGAAATCATCCCTGATGCAAAAACCAAGCACGAGCCGCCCTACCGCGTCCTCATCCACAACGACAACGTGACGCCGATGGACTTCGTCGTGAACGTCCTGCAAAAGATTTTCATGCTGGGCATGGACCGCGCCGTCGAGGTCATGTACAGCGCCCATTTCAAGGGCGTCGCCTACGTCCAGACCCTGACCCGGGCCGAAGCCGAGCGGCGCATCCAAAAGGCCCACTTCGCCGCCGGGCTGGAGGGCTATCCCCTGCTGTTTTCGATGGAGCCTGAATGAAATACGAAACCCTGCACGGGATTCAAATCTCCAAGATCGGATTCGGCACCTGGACGGTTGGCGGCGATTCCTCCGCGGACCCTGCGCTGGATCCCGATTCACGGGCTGCTCTGCGTTCCGCGCTGGAACTCGGCTACACCCACTTCGACACGGCGGAATATTATGCCAACGGCCACGCCGAGGAATTGATTGGTTCTGTAGTCAGGGAGACAAAGACCCAACGCGAGCATCTCTTTATTACAACCAAAGTTTCTGCCGAACACCTTAAACATGATGATGTTCTACATTCCTGTGAGAACAGCCTGCGCCGCCTGCGCATGGACCATATTGACCTGTATCTCATCCACTGGCCCAACCCGCGCATCGAACTGGAAGAGACCTTTCGCGCCCTCAATCAACTCGTCCGCCAGGGCAAGGTGAAACATCTCGGCGTCAGCAACTTCAAGCTCAAGATGCTCAAACAATCCCAGGGGCTTTCCGAAACGCCGCTCCTGACGAACCAGGTTCCCTATAGCCTGCCGGAAGGTACCTACGTGGAAAACGGCGTCGTGGGATATTGCCAGCAAAACGACATCCTGATCACCGCCTACTCGCCCGTCAAATTCCGGGACATGAAGGTCAACCAGACCCTGCGGGCCATTGCTCAGATGCACAACGCCACACCCTTCCAGATCGCCCTGGCCTGGCTCATCGCGCAGCCGCGCGTCATCACCATCCCCATGTCACTTGATCCCCAGCATCAACAAGAAAATCTCGAGGCCGCCGATATTGAACTCAGCGCCCCGGAATTCGAACAACTGAACAATCTGTACTAACATGTTATGACCGTCCCGCAGGTCTGTTGCACATACAGGCACGGTTTACAGGAACCTGCGGGACGTTTTACACTAAAACCTTGGACCTTGAACCCTTAACCCAAGTCAACCTCGACGACCTCGTCTCCTCCTTTGGCTGGCAGGATCGTCCGCGGCTCGACAGAGCCGTGAGACTCATCTTCCACAGCGCAGCGCGCAAATTCGCCGGGCAAATGCTGGAGTTCGACTCATCCATTGGGATACACGGATTAACCGAAGCTGCGCGCCTGACCCTGCGGCAGTACGTCCGTGACGTGCGCGTCTTTGGTCTTGACCATATACCTGGTTCCGCTTTTCTGGCCTTATCCAACCACCCCGGCATGGCCGACAGCCTCTCGCTCTTTGCCGCCCTCAACCGCCGCGACCTGAAGATCATCGCCCTCGAGCGTCCCTTCCTGAAGTCCCTGCCCAACACCAGCGGACAACTTTTCTACATCACCGACGATCCCGGCCAGCGCATAACCCTCGTCCGCCAGGTGAGCAGGCACCTGCGCACGGGCGGCGCGGCGCTGACCTTCCCTGCCGGACGCATCGAACCCGACCCGGACGTGTATCCCGGCGCGCTCGAGTCCCTCAGGGATTGGACCGACAGCGTGGGCGTCTTCCTGCGCCTCGCCCCGGAGACCGCGGTGCTGCCCATCCTGGTACGGAACGTGATCTGGCAGAAGGCCGCCCGCCAGCCCCGGCTCAAAATCAAAAAGACGAGAGATGAAAGAGAAAAACTGGCGGCCGCCCTGCAACTGCTGGCCATGGTCATCTTCAACATCAAACCTGTCACCGTCACGGTTCAAATTGGAAAGCCGGTTACAGTGCAGGAACTTGGCTCCGCAGAGACACAAATCATCCATCAAGCTGTCCTGGCACAGATGAAGCAGTTGATCGAAAATCCGCCTGAAGGCGAAGGCATCTCGGTCTCATGAGGGACGCCGCCAGGAAATATCTCATCCGTGGAGCGGTATTGGCTGTGTTAGTCTTCCTGCTCTGGTGGGCGCTACGCAAAGCGCCGCTGGTGGAAATCTGGATGGCAGTCCGCCAGTTGCAGACCTGGCAGGTTGCCGCGCTGCTGGCGCTCAATACGTTCTTTTACATCCTGGCCACCCTGCGCTGGTGGATCATCGTCCAGGCCGGGAACAAGCACGTCCCCTATTGGCCGTTGTTGAGCGTGCGCGTGTCTGTGTTCGGCGTCAGTTACTTCACACTGGGGCCGCAGGTCGGCGGGGAACCCTTGCAAGTGCTGGCCCTGCAGCGCAGATACGGCCTGACCTTCACCCACGCCACCGCCGCCGTCCTGATGGACAAACTGCTCGAATTCATGATTGACTTCTTCCTGATCGCGGTCGGTTTAACGGCAGTGCTCCAGGCTGGTATCCTGCCCATAAACGGCCTGCAGTTGACGGGGAGCCTGATCGCAATGATCTTCCTGGTTGCCTGGCCGCCCATCCATCTCATCCTGCTGTACAACC
>JAKANW010000343.1 GCA_021823555.1 Chloroflexota bacterium | reverse complement strand
ATTCCGCGCATCACAAATCCTTCTTCCATCGCGTGCTGGCGTTTTTCTCGTTTATGGTCTCCTCGTTCTTTCTCGGCCTCGGCGTTAAAAACGTGGACGTGGTTTGGGGTACGTCACCGCCGATCTTTCAGGGCGTCACCGCGTGGATGTTGGCGCGGCTCAAGGGCGCGAAGTTCCTGTTCGAGGTGCGCGACCTATGGCCGAAATTTGCCATCGCGGTGGGAGTGTTGACCAATCCGACTCTGATCCGCATGTCCGAATGGCTGGAACGATTCCTGTACCACCGCGCGGACCACATCATGGTCAACAGCCCGGGCTTTCTGGACCACCTGGCGGAACGCGGCGCATCGCGCGTGACCCTCGTCCCCAACGGCGCGGACCCGTCCATGTTCGACCCCGCGTCCACCGGTGCGGACTTCCGCCGCGCACATGGATTGAAAGATAAGT
This sequence comes from Chloroflexota bacterium, assembly GCA_021823555.1. Next base: position 4,197 of record JAKANW010000343.1, on the reverse strand, counting down.
TCGTAGCGCTCTACGCGGGCGCGCACGGCATGTCCAATGATTTGGATGTGGTGTTGGACGCGGCGAAGTTGCTGGCAGGTGAAACGAAAATCCAGATCGTTCTGCTCGGCGATGGCAAGGAAAAACCGGCCCTGCAAGCGCGTGCCCGCGGCCTGAACTTGACCAACGTCACCTTCGTGGATTCGGTGCCAAAGTCTGAAATGCCTTCGTCGCTGGCGGCGGCGGACGCGTGCATTGCCATTCTCAAACCGCTCGAAGAATACAAGACCACCTATCCCAACAAGGTTTTTGACTACATGGCCGCAGGACGTCCGGTTGTGCTTGCCATTGACGGCGTGATCCGAGAGGTGGTTGAGGCGGCGAGATGCGGAATCTTTGCCGCGCCCGGCAACCCGTCCGCGCTGGCCGAGACGATCCGCACACTCGCGGCGGATGAATCCAGATCAAGGCAAATGGGGCTGGCTGGACGGAAATATCTCGAAGAGCATTTCAGCCGCGCCGCGATCAGCGAGAAGTTGATCAAGCTGCTGGAGGAGCTGTGAAACACCGGTCTGGTTCGTGGTTGGTTCGCCTGCTCATCGGCCTCGTCTTTGCGTGGAACGTGCAAGCCGCGCTGGTCTTCATCCTTTGGCCGGCATCGTTCGCTCCGGGGTTCGAGTTGAACGGTGTGGCGGGCGACGCGGCGGTGCGCGGTGTGGGCGTGCTCTTCCTGATGTGGAACGTTCCATACGCGGCCGCGCTTTGGAATCCGGTGCGCTTTCGCCTCGCACTGACACTGGCGCTGGTCATGCAAGTGATTGGGGTGATTGGGGAGGGTTTTATCCTCGCCGGTCTGCCGTCGGGCCACGCCGTTTTGCACGCATCCCTTTTGCGATTCATTCTCTTTGACGGGATGGGATTCATCCTCCTGCTTGCCGCCTCGTGGTTGGTGCAACGTGAAAGTTGCCGCGGCTGAGGCGGGAGCTTTCGGGTTTTTCAGCGTCATCGAAATAACTTGACCACAGTTCACGCCGCCGTGGTTGTGGCAAGGAGGAGAATATGAATGTTGTACAATCAAAGCCAATTCAAACAACGGAGTGGCAGATGAACGAAGTAATGGAAGTATTGTTAAAACGTAAGTCGGTGCGGGCGTATGAAAAGCGTGAAATTGAGGCGGAGGTGCGAGCGGAGATTCTCAAAGCCACCTTGCGCGCTCCCACCGCGGGAAATTTGATGCTGTATTCGATTTTGAATATTACTGACCAAAAGATCAAGGATCGGCTGGCGGTCACCTGTGACAATCAACCCTTCATCGCACGCGCGCCGATGGTGTGGATCTTCCTGGCCGATTATCAGCGTTGGTACGACTATTTCCTTGCCTCGGGGGTGGAGGAACTGTGCGCGCGGCGCGGCCTGTCCTTGCAAAAGCCGGAGGAAGCCGACCTGTTCCTGGCCTGCAACGACGCCATTATCGCCGCACAGAACGCGGTTATCGCGGCCGAGTCGTTTGGGGTTGGTTAGTGCTATATTGGCGACATCATGGAGCAATACGAGGCCCACAAGGATTTGCTCCACCTGCCGCAATACGTCTTCCCGATCTGCATGGTGGTCTTTGGCTATCCCACCGAGCAGCAGAAGAAGAGCGAATACACCACGCGCTTCAATGAAAAATTCATCATCTTCGAGAATCAATATCACTGCCTGGATCAAGGCGAATTCGATGAAATGTTTGCCGAGCGCCAGCATCACCTTCCGAGAGGCAAAGCCATGGAGGGGATTGCCAATGTCGGTCAAGCCACCTACCTGCGTAAGTTCAGCGCAGACTTCTCGATGGAAATGCGGCGCTCAGTGCGCGAAATATTGAAAGAGTGGCAGAAGTAAAAAAGTGAGCGGCTGAAACAGCCGCTCACTTTTTAGTGCAGGATCTGACTCAAGAATAGCCGAGTGCGCTCCTCACGCGGACTACGGAAGAACTCATCCGGAGCGGCCTGCTCGACAATCTGTCCCTGGTCGAAGAACACAATGCGGTTGGCAACCGCACGCGCAAACCCCATTTCGTGTGAGACAACCACCATGGTCATCTCGTGGGCCAGCTCTTTCATCACGTCGAGCACCTCGCCGATCATTTCCGGGTCGAGCGCCGAGGTCGGCTCATCGAAGAGCATCAGACTGGGTTTCATCGCCAGGGCGCGGGCGATGGCAACGCGTTGCTGCTGTCCGCCTGAAAGCTGATTCGGATACTGGTCGCGTTTGTCAACCAAGCCGACGCGCTCCAACAGACGCTCGCCATCGGCGCGGGCCTGCTCCGCAGAAATCTTACGCACCCGCGTCGGCGCCTCGATAATATTTTCGATGACGGTCAGGTGTGGGAACAGATTGAAGCGTTGGAACACCATGCCGATCTCGGCGCGCTGGCGGGCGATATTCTTCTCGCTGTCTTCCACCAGCTTGCCGTTGCGCTCGTAATATCCGATCATGTGGCCGTTGACATAGATATGCCCGCTGTTAATCCTTTCCAAATGATTGATGCAGCGCAGGAACGTGCTCTTGCCTGAACCCGACGGGCCGATGATGACCACCGTCTCGTTCTTGCGGACCTCGAGGCTGACATCCTTCAACACGTGCAACGAGCCAAAATGTTTATTGACCTTTTCCGCTTTGACGATGATGTTGCTATCGGCGAGTTTGACATTGGGAGCAGCCATTAGCGCACTCCTGTTCCGCTCGAACCGGAGAACAGCCGCTGGACCATGCCCGGGCCGCGCTCTATGCCCTTGCGCTCGCCCAAGCCGCCTTCGATGCGTGCCTGGATGAACGACCAGATGGTGGTCAACACAAGATAATAAAGTGAGGCTGCAATGAATAATTCAAACGGTTTGAAGGCGCGCGCATTGATCTGGTTGAAACCATAGAACAATTCGCCAGCGGAGATGACCTCCATCAGCGAGGTAGTTTTCATCATGTTGTTGAATTCGTTGCCCAGCGGCGGGATGATCACTTTCGCCGCCTGAGGGAGGATGATGCGACGCATTGCCAGCCCGTAGGTCATGCCGAGGGATTTGGCGGCCTCCATCTGTCCTGGGTCGATCGATTCGATTCCCGCGCGGACGATTTCGGCCATGTAGGCCCCCTCGTTGATTCCCAGGGCCAGCGTCCCCGCCTGGATCGCGCCGCTGATGACGACCGCGCCCATGATGATGTCGGGAAAGTCGTAGATGTGCGTTACGCCCAGGCCGAAGAACAGCAGGACCATTTGCACCAGCAAGGGCGTGCCGCGAAAATACCAGATATAAATTTCGGCGATCCAACGGAACGCGGCAAACTTTGACATTTTCCCCAACGCCGCGAACAAACCCAGCACCACGCCGAGCACCTGTGCGATTACGCTGACCAAGACGGTAACGATCAAGCCGTTGCGAATCAATGGGTCTTGAAAAGCGCTGGGCGGCCAGATGTATTTGAAAAAGAGCGGCCAATCGAAATGATACATGAACATCTCTCCCGTTCAAGGATTCCGGCACGGGCCAGCCGGCATAGATGCCCGGCTGGCCCGCATTGTCTAACGCAACTTATCGCCAGTTTCGGGAAACGTTACGGAAGCGTGACTGCTCCATCTTGGAGATTCCACGTGGTCAGAATCTTGGTGTAAGTGCCATCGGCCATCATGCTTTTGAGAGCTGTCTCAACCGCCTGGCCGAGCGGGGAAAGCGGTGCACTGGTGCAATCCGCCTGACCGCAGGGAACACCAATTCCAACCCAGGCCGGGTCAATGACCTGACCAACTAACTGGACTTGGTCGGGGTGCTGAACCACGTAATAGGCCGCCACGGGTGTATCGGCGAAATACACAGCTACCTTGCCCGATTGAAGCTGTTGGAGAGCATCGGTATCTTTCTGGGTGACGACCACATTGACGGCAGGTTTGCCGGCCGCGGCACACTCGGCGGGCAGGCCTTTGCCCTGGTAATCGCCGGTTCCTTGCAGATAATCAACTTCGGTCGTGCCGCTCTCGGCCGCGGCATTCTTTCCACACAAGTCGGTGGGAGCATTAATGTTCTCGGGGTTGCCCTTGGCGGCGAGCATGGACTGACCAGCTTGGAAATACTTAATGAAGCTGATCTGTTTGCTGCGTTCGGCGGTGATGTTCATGTCTGAAACAATGATGTCACACTTGCCGCTGGTCACCGCGGCGATGATCGTGTCGAAGACACTGTTGCC
>JAKANW010000342.1 GCA_021823555.1 Chloroflexota bacterium | reverse complement strand
GACATTATCGTAGGGAAGCCAGCGCGGCGGGGTATGAAAAATATCCTGGTTGGATTTAAAGGCAGTGACCAGCATCCACAGGAATGGGACCAGGAAGAATAGGCCGATGAAGTTGATTGCGCCATGACTCAGCAGCGACCTGGAAACGTTGCGCATTTTTCTGGTATGAGTGCGCCTGCGGATCTCTTCTTCAGTCTCTGTGCCCGGGCGTATTTCAGGAATGGGAAAGTTTGCAGCTTTCATGGCATTAGCCTGCGTAATAGGTGAAGCGGTCACTGATTTTCAACAAAAGCAGCGTACAGACCAGGATGATGATGAACAAAACCCAGGCCATGGCGGAGGCATATCCCATTTTCAGAAACAGGAACGCGTTTTGATACAGATTGACGCTGTAGAAGAGGGTCGAATTGAGCGGATATCCCAGTTCCTGAAAACCGCGGAAGATATAGGCTTGTGCAAAATACTGGAACATGGCGATCACGCCGGTGATCAAGTTGAACAACGTAATGGGCGAGACCATGGGAACCGTGATGTTCCAGAGTCTTTGCCACCAGTTCGCCCCGTCCAATTCGGCGGCTTCCAGCAGGCTGAGCGGCACATCCTGCAAACCGGAGAGGTAGATGATAATCGTGCCCCCCATGCCCCACAAGCCGAGCAGGATCAAGCCAGGTTTGGACCAGGCCGGGTTGCTCATCCAGTTCGGGCCGGTAATCCCAATATAGCCGAGGAGCGTATTCAAAATACCCGCCTGTGGATTGAGGATCCACAGCCAGAGAATGGTGCTGGCAACAGTCGGGACGATGGAGGGTAGGAAATAGATCACGCGATAGAACGATTGCCCGCGCACTTTCAAGTTTAGAAGAACAGCGCAGAGGAAGGATGTGAACAGGGTCAATGGAACACCGATCACGACCATGTAAAGCGTGTTGTAGAGGGATTGCCAGAACAGGCTGTCGGTCAACAGGCCGGCATAATTCTTCAAACCAACCCACTCCAGGGGCTGCCTGGGATGATAAATGCTAAAACTGTAGACCAGCGAGGCCAGCATCGGGTAGAGGGTAAAGGCCAGGAACCCGATCGTCCACGGGAGCAGGAACAACATCCCTATCCGGAAATTGACGCGCTCACGCGCTCCCCATTTTCGAAATTTCGGCGGCCACGAAAACTTTCGTCCATTGAGCTTTAATTCTTCCATGTCTGCCTCCGTTCAAAGCCTGACAGGGAGACGGTTTGAGACCATCTCCCTGCCTTGCATGAACAATCTGTTACTTGAGCGCGTCCGCCAGTTTGGGTTCGAAATCAGACTGTAATTTATCCAACAATGGTTTGGGGTCAGCGCCAGTGTGCAGCACCTGCTGTTCCACCAGGTTCCAGGCATCATTGAATTCAAGCGAGACAGGCGTCGTGATGATGTACTTGGCATTGGGACTGGCCATCAAATCCATGAAGACCTTGAACTTGGGATTCTGCGTGAAGCACGGATCCTGGGCAGCCTTCTTGCTGGTTGGCAGGTTGGCATTGAAGCAGAATTCTTCCGCCACAACAGAAGGCGACATCATCCAGGCCAGCAGTTTTGCGGAGGCGTCCTTGTTGGCCGCGCCAGACGGGATGACTGCCACGGTCCCCTGAACAACGGCAGTATTGGCGCGCTCCGGGTGATCTGCCGGGGGTGGGAAGGGGGCCACGCCGTAGCTTGCTTCCGGTTTAAACTTGCTGATGAAGTTTGGACCGGTCATCCATTCGCCATCCACGTACATGGCTAATTTACCGGTATAGAATGGATAATCGGCAGACATGTAGGCGTCCGCCCATCCGGACGAGAAAGCCAGAACCTTATCCGCGCCGTATTTGGTGTAAAACTGTTGCTGCCAGTTCAGTGCGTCAATGACGGGCTGGCTGTTGGCAGTGACTTGGGTACCATCCTGGTTGTACCAGAAACCGCCGAACATATTGATGTACAGGTCGCTGTGCCCCCAGGCCTGGTCGGGCAGGAAGCCGACCTGCTCGATGGTGCCGTCCGCCGCGACCCTGGTCAGTTTATCGGCAAATTCGGCCAATTGCTCCATGGTGGCAGGCGGGGTATTCGGATCGAGTCCCGCAGCCTCGAACAGGTCCTTGTTCCAGAACAGGGCATACATATCCGTCCCCCAGGGCAGGCACAAAATCTTATCACCCTGCTTGCACTGGTTCAGCGGCGCATCGAAGAAATCGGTCAGGTCAATATTGCCTGCCTTCACCGCGCCGCTTAATTCGTCCACCAGGTTTTCCTTGTAATAAGACTTGACCAGGTCGCCGCCGCTCAGCACCAACACATCGGGCGGCTCCGAACCGGTCAGGGCCGGCAGGATCTTATCGGTTTCGAGTGGGGCCGTCACTTCGACTTTGATGCCGGTCTGGGCAGTGTACTTATCGAACAGCGCCTGGATTTGCTGGGGATTGTCACCCCACTGGATCCAAACGCGCAAGACATTCGGTGTCGCTGGTTTTCCGCCACAGGCAGTGAGCATCATGGTAACCAGCAATAACAGGGACAGTAGTTTAAAAAGTTTTGCTTTCATGATTCTCCTCCAAAGAGTTTGATTGGATTCGGATTCGCAATTGACATGCCAGACTTTCTCCCGGTCACCTCCTTATCCAGATGCGGATGGATGACAGCCGCACGATTCACGGATAACCAGTTCAGTACGCATCAACGTCAACGCCTCAGCCTGCTGGCCGCTTATCATGCGTACCAGTTGCCGGACACCCTCCCGCCCTACCTGCTCAATAGGAGCGCGCACGGTCGTCAAAGGAGGGCGCAAGTAGCGTGCCACAGGCACATCGTCAAAGCCGACGATGGCTACGTCCTGTGGAACTCGCTTTCCGGCCTGTTGTAAAAAATTGATGACGCCGGCAGCCGTATCGTCATCGCCGCCCAAAACGGCGTCGAATTCCACGCCAGCACGCAGCATTTGTTGAATGGCAAAATAAGCCTGTTCTTCGTTGAACCCACCCGTAGCCACCAGGGAAGGATCGAAAGGAATCCCATGCGCATCCAATGCCTCCCGGTAGCCGCGCTCCCGCCAGCCGGAGTCTTCATTGCCATCCGGGCCTCGCAAAAAAGCGATCCGGCGGCAACCGTGCACCTGGATGAGATGCTCCACGATGGTCTGCGCGCCGGATTTATTTTCGATGGTGACGGAGGGAATAGCCAGGGCTGGAGGCGGTGTCTGGTAGAGAAGCACAAAGGGAAAACTGATCGAATAGAGGCGGGTCATTTCCTTTTCATCAATGGACTGGGCAAAAACGATCAAACCATCCGTATTATGTTCACCCAAGGGACGGTGGGCAACCGGCCTGGAGGCATGTGGGATATGACTGATGGCGTGGATCAACAGGTCGAACCCGGCCGCCTGCGCCTCCGCCTCAATTCCTTTGAGCAGCGGCGAGAAAAAGGCCCCTCCGATCTCAGGTAGCAGCAGTCCCAACGTCTTGGTGCGCCGGCTGGCCAGCACACGCGCCGCCGTACGCGGGATGAAATTCAATTCCTCAATCGCGTCCTGTACGCGTTTGGCAGTCGCCTCCGCAACCGGTGTGTTGTTATTCAACACGCGGCTGACAGTTGCAATCGAAACCCCCGCTCTCCGGGCAACATCGGCAATGGTAGGCGTTTGGTTAATTCCTGACATAATATGAAAGCGCTTACAGAAAGCGCTTACATATTATAGGGAATAACCCCTCCGAAGTCAACTACTTGCAGGAAACTTTAAGATTCGAGGGCCTGGCTTGGAAAGATTCCCCACTGCATAAAATTTCCGCGTTATACCTAACTTCATCGCTCACAAGTTAAGCACTTTAACAACCTGTCAAGATGGATTTTTTCAATCTTTCGGGTAAACTTCGCCGCATGAGCGAAGAAAAGCTGCACGTTGAGCGAAGTCGAAACGAACCTCGAAAAGCCAATAGTGTGCGGCACACGCGTGCCATTCAGCGAGATCGCAGCAAGCATTCTATCACTATGCCATCTGACGAACAAATTCAGGAGCGTCTGACGGAAATCGTTCATCCTGCGACCTTAGCCCAAATAGACTACTTCCGCAAGTTGGGATTGCGAGAACGGACGTTAGGGCTGATCGTGATGGTGGCCTTTGTGTCGGACATGATCTGGCGGCAGATCAGTGGTGTGAGCGAGATGGTGCGGCTCATCCAAACCGAAACGGTGTTATGGGTCTCGCCCAGAAAGGTCAGCCAGCAGGCGTTCTCGCAACGCTTGACGAGTATGCCTGCGCAGTTGTTTTTGAACATCCTTTTGTCTGTTTTGCCGCTCATGCAACAACGCTGGTTGGAACGCCAGCGACCTTTGCCGCCCGAAATTGCTTGGGCACAGGAGCGTTACAGCGCAGTGCAGGCGGTGGATGGCTCGACGCTGGATGCGCTCGTTCGCAAAATCGGACTACTCAAGGATCTGCCGCAAAACCCGTTGGCAGGAAAAATCACGGCCTTGTTGAACTTGGGCTCCCGACTTCCGTCCCAAATTTGGTACGAATCTGACCCCAAAGCCCACGATCAACGTTTCTGGCCACAGATTTTGGCGGCTTTGAAGGCCAATTCCCTGCTGATTTTCGACATGGGCTACATCAACTTTGAGGTTTTTGCCCAATTGACCTT
>JAKANW010000341.1 GCA_021823555.1 Chloroflexota bacterium | reverse complement strand
TGAAACTTCTCACAAAGGAGCGCCAGGCAACCGTGAAAGCATCCTTCGTCTTCCGCCTCTTATCAATCGTCAAATCCAGGCGCAGACCGCGCTCATGCAACTCCTCCGCGATTTTGGGCTGTTCCACAAAAACGACCTGGTGCCCGGCCAGGACCAGGCTCCCGCCAACATAGGTCCCGATCGCGCCGGCGCCAAAGGCAAGAATTTTTAAAGGTTGAGCAGAGGACGATTGCATGAAAATCTCTCGAAATAGGGAATCTGGGATTGCCAAGTAAACGCGATAGCGGAACAAAAGTCAGAGACTTTTGAGACTACTTGTTAGGCGGAGGCTGTTTCATCCTTCCAGTGGAAGCGATCATTGAGCACGTCAATTTCCCAACGATGCTGGGCGGGATAATAGACCAGGCGGGCAAATCCGGTATTACCGAACCGAAAACGCGGCCCTCCCCTATTGGCATGGGGCGCGACTCCCACCACGGCGTGCATGACCTGATTGAGCAGGCCGCCGTGTGAAACCACCAGGTACTTCCCGACCGGCCGCCGCAGGAGACTGTGCAAAGCCTGGCCGCCGCGCAGGAACAATTCCCAATCCCCCTCCCCATCGCCGCCCACCGAGTCATAGGGAGTATAAAAATCAGGTTGGGGCAGTTGGCGGACTTCCTGGCTGGTCAGGCCGGAATATTCACCGATGGCACGTTCCAGCCAACGTGGATCGAATTCGAGCGGTACGCCGCCCAACCCGGCGGAGATGATCTCCGCCGTCTCCCGGGCGCGTGCCAATGGACTGGCAATGATCAAATCAAAGGTCTCGCCTTCGGCAGACCAGCGCACGGCCAGCGCACGCGCCTGGGCGCGGCCGGTCTCGGTGAGCTGAAAATCCGCCTGCCCCTGCCAGCGCGACTCGGCGTTGCCGATCGACTCACCGTGTCGCAAAAACGTGAAGACAAAGTGCGACCGCGGCTCACTCATTCGGCTTACCCTCTTTCAATAGATAAATCGGGCGGCGCTTCACTTCCTGGAAAATATAACCGATATACACGCCAATGAAACCCAGCAACACCATCAAGATGCCCCCGACGATCAGGACCACGAACATGAGCGAACTCCAGCCCGGCGCCAACCCTGAAGTCCGACCCGTCACCCAGAAGGAAAGCACATAGGCCATTTCTGCCAGTGCAAGACATAAAAGCAGCCCGCCCATGCTCAAGCCAATGTACAACGGCACAAGCGAGAACGAGAAAATAGCATCCAAAGCCAGGCGGAACATTTTGTTCAGCGAATATTTCGATTGGCCGCTGATGCGCTCGGCGGGCTGGTAGGGCAGGATCACGGTCGGGAATCCGATCCAGGCCACCATGCCGCGCAGAAAGCGGTGATATTCCGGCATGGATTTGAGCGCATCCACAGCCGGACGCGTCATGGCGCGGAAATCGGCCGCCCCCGGCAGGACGTGCGTGCCGCTGATGGCATTGATCAGACGGTAGAACACCCCCGAGGTCCACTTTTTGAACGAGGCAGGCTGGGCTTCATCAATGCGCTGGGTCTGCACAATATCGTAGCCCTGTGCCAACAAGTCCAGCATCTGGGCGATCATTTCCGGCGGGTGCTGGCCGTCACCATCCATGGTGATGACCGCGTCGCCGCGCGAAGCATCCAACCCGGCAGTCAGCGCGGCCTGGTGCCCGAAATTGCGGCTGAGAGATAGGGCAGTGACGCGCGGGTCGAGGCGTCCCAGCTCGGACAACGACCCAGCCGTCCCGTCGGAAGAGCCGTCATCCACATAATAAAAGTGGAACTCGTACGGCAGTCCTTCCAAGACGGCACGGATGCGGGCGTGCGTCTGTTCGACCACGCCCGCTTCATTGAAAACAGGAATGACCAGGTCAACCGTTTTTAGGGAAGTCTTGGGACTCATTGGGGAGTGATTGTACCACCGCCCGCCTCACAAGCGGACTCCGTGCCTGTCTGCCAATATGGACAGCGCCCGCGCCGCCTCGGCCTGCACCTGCTCCGCGTCCCAACCGAGGGCATCGCCAAGCACCTCTGCCAGCTCTTCGACCCGCGCGCGGTTCAAGCGGCCGAGCATGGCCAGCATGGAGCGGCGCAGTAACAGGTCATCCAGGTGAATGACTTTTTCATGTTGCGCGACAAAGGCAATCTCACGGCGGGAAGTATTTGGCAACGTTCTAAGGGGTTCATCTGCTTCGCGGCGCATGAAATCGGCTATCTGCTCGAGGCGCGTGCCGTAGCGCGCAAACATGAGGGACATTTGCTCTACAGACAGGCCCGTCCAGGCGGCCAGGCTATCGAGGCGGCGTTTAGTTTCCTCCTCGGTGCGCGGGTAGCCGCGCCCGCCGCCGATGGGCAGGGAACTCGTATCCTTTTTGCGCTTCAGGCCAAGAAAGTCCAGCGCCTTATCGGTCACCTGCTCGGAGAAGGCGCGGAAGGAGGTCCATTTGCCGCCCACCAGGGAATACACCGGAAACGACAAACCGGTCCATTCACCGCTGAGCACGTGAATGGTGTGATCACGCGTGATCTGGCCGGCGGTCCTGGCGCCGCCGCTGCGTTCCAACGGGCGCACGCCGGAAAACCGGAAGACGATATGCTCACGGCCCACCTTGATGCCCGGAAAAACGCGGTCGAGCATTCCCAGGAAATAGTCAATCTCTTCTTCGGTGCAGTGCGCTTCGTCCGGGTTTTCGAGAGGCAGGTCTGAGGTGCCGAGCAGGATGCGGTCGAAGAGCGGGAAGACGAGCACGATCCGCCCATCTTTGTTCTCAAAGAAGAATTCGTGGTCGCCGATGGCCTTGCGCAGTTCCTCGTGCTCAAGGATGAGATGCGAGCCTTTTGTCCCGCTGATGAAGCGGGTGGAATGTCCCACCTTTTGGTTGACAAAATCAATCCACGGCCCGGCGGCATTGATCAGCAGTTTGGGCTGCGCCTCATACGTCTCGCCGGTCAACTCATCGCGCAGGAGGATCTTGTCCCGCTCACCGCCGATTACGCTCACATAGTTGAGGGAACGAGCGTTGGGGTTCTCCACTTCGGCGTCCAGCAGGACTTCGAGCGCCAGGCGTTCCGGCAGCAGGATCGCGCCGTCATAATAAGTGGCCGTAGCGACGATCTTCGGATTCAAATCCTTCCAGCGCGCCAGTGAGTCGGCCCGATTTAGGAATTGGTGGCGCGGTACCGTGCGGGAGCGCCCGGTATAAGCATCGTACATCATCAAACCAAGCTTGATAATGAAGGCGCCGCGTTCCGAAGGCTTATCCAATAAACGTAAAAACTTCAATGGCGCATTGAGCAGACCCGATAACTGTTTGAAGATCGGGATCGTGGTAGGCAGCGGTTTGACCAGGTGCGGCGCGTTCTGGATCATACGGTTGCGTTCCTGCACAGCTTCGCGCACCAGGCGGAACTCACCGTTTTCCAGATAGCGGATGCCGCCGTGCGCCATGTGCGAGGAGGCTGCCGATGCGCCGGAACAAAAATCGCCGCGGTCCACGATCAGAACATCCACGCCATTCAAGGCCAGGTCGCGAAACGCGCCGATCCCGTTGATGCCCGCCCCCACGATCAGGACGGAGACAGCCGGGTTATCCTTCAAAGCTGAGAGAATTTCCTGTCGGTTCATAGATCACTCTATCCAATCAAAGGTGCGCGTGACGGCCTTCTTCCAGCCTGAGTATAGTTTCTGCCGCGCGGTTGCATCCATTTTAGGCAGCCATTCCCGGTCGCGGCCCCAGTTGGCGCGCAACTCGTTGAGGTCCTTCCAGAAGCCAACCGCCAGGCCGGCCGCGTAGGCTGCGCCCAGGGCAGTCGTCTCGGCCACCTTCGGGCGAATAACAGGAACATCCAGGATATCGGCCTGGAACTGCATCAACAACTCGTTGAAGACCATGCCGCCATCCACTTTCAAGGCGGTCAAATGGACACCCGAATCTGTCTCCATGGCATCCAGCACTTCGCGCGTCTGGTAGGCAGTCGCTTCGAGCGCGGCCCGCGCAATGTGCCCCTTATTGACGTAACGCGTCATGCCGACCAACGCGCCGCGCGCGTCGCTGCGCCAGTAAGGTGCGAACAGTCCTGAGAAGGCCGGGACAAAGTAGATCCCACCGTTGTCGTCCACGCTACGCGCCAGGGACTCCACTTCGGAGGAGCTTTGGATCAATCCCAAATTATCGCGCAGCCATTGAACGAGTGCGCCGGTGATGGCTATCGAACCTTCCAACGCGTAGACAGCTTTTCGATCCCCGATCTTGTAACCCAGCGTGGTCAGCAAACCGGATTTGGACGGCACAACTGTTTCGCCGGTATTCAACAACATAAAACAGCCCGTGCCATAAGTATTCTTGGCTTCCCCCGGCGAGTAACAAGCCTGGCCGAAAAGCGCGGCCTGTTGGTCTCCAAGATCGCCCGCCACAGGCGCTCCCCCCACGCCGCCTTTGGCCATTCCGTAAATCTCGGATGAGGATTTGATCGTCGGCAGCATCCCGCGTGGAATATCGAGCAACTTCAAAAGTTCATCATCCCAATCCAGCGTGTGCAGATTCATCAGAAGCGTGCGCGAGGCGTTGGTCACATCGGTGACGTGCGTGCCGGTCAGGTTCCAGATGACCCAGGTATCCATGTTGCCAAAGAACA
>JAKANW010000340.1 GCA_021823555.1 Chloroflexota bacterium | reverse complement strand
CTTGCGGGCGATCTTCACGTTATCCACCATGCTGGGACCGGCCAGCGCCATCTTGCGGCCCTGTTTGGCAGCCGCGTCGGCGACTTGTTGGATGCGCGAGATCAACGAGGCGAAAGTCGCCACGATCACGCGCCCCTTCGCTTCGCTCATGACTTTATCGAAGGCCGGACCGATCACCATTTCGGAAGGAGTCCAGCCCGGGCGTTCGGCGTTGGTCGAGTCGGAGAGCAACAGATCCACGCCGCGTTGCGAGAACTCTGCGAGCTTTGCGTAGTCGGTAGGCCAACCGTCCACCGGCGTATGATCGAGCTTGAAGTCGCTCATGTGTACCACCAGCCCGGCGGGGGTAGTGATTCCCAATCCCACAGAATCCGGGATGGAATGGCAAATGTGAAAAGTCTCTATTTTGAACGGGCCAAGCTGGAGAGTTTCACCAGCCTGCACGGTGCGCAGGTCGGCCTTGTCCAGCCCTCCATTGCGCGTCAGTTTGCCTTCGATCAGGCCCAGCGTCAGGGGGGTGGCGTAAATGGGTGCAGGGATATCCTGGATCACATGTTGGATGGCTCCGATGTGATCTTCATGTCCGTGCGTGATCAGGATGCCCAGCACGCGGTCGGCTTTGTCCTGCAGATATGCAAAATCGGGGATGATGTAATCCACCCCCAGCATATCATTTTCGGGGAACATGATGCCCGCGTCAACAATGATGATCTGGCCGCCGAACTCGTAGACCATCATGTTCTTCCCAACTTCCCCAAGTCCACCCAGGGGAATGATCTTCAATTTTTCTTTCTTGCTCATTTATTACTAACCTCAGTTAAAAGATAATTTACCGCCGCTGTGGCGGATAGGTTCAAGTCCATATAAAAGGACCCCTTGCCGACTTGCTCGCCAGGGGTCTATCCACATGCGATTGTTTTTCGAACAAACTGCCACCTACGGCAGTGAAAGTCAACTCAAACAGGGAGAGTATAGCAGGGCAGGCGGGATTTGTCAAAGACAAATTTGTCCAGACGGGGTCCCGCGCCTGGACGCCCCGACTCCTGTTCCCGCTAAATTTACTTTTCCCTGCGCTGACGGGACTGTCGCTCCATCAATACGTTGAACTGCAATTGTTTTTCGCTGATCAACCTGCGGATCTTGTGCTTTTGTGGTTCGTCGTAGGTACCGGCTAGTTTTTCTTTCAGGGCCGCAATTTCCTGCAACAATTCGACCTCCTGCGGGACCAGGCCGGCATTCTTGAGCATGGAATATGCCATGCGGACTTCCTCAGGCGTATCGAAGTACGCGCTTAAATCCAGCGGCTTGCCCTTGCCGGGCAAATCGTTAAAGTCGCCGCGCTGCATGGCTTCCTTGATGATCGCTTCCACAGCTTTATCGAAGGACATGCAGGCAGTATAGCACGACTACATTCCTTGTGTCATGCTGAGGCCGCCAGGCCGAAGCATCTCAGTATGTCATTGCGAGCCTTCGGGAAGCAATCGCCGATAAACGCAATGCCGCAAAAGCTACGCCTGCCTCGCCCAAACAGAATCCTGTCTGATAGGAATTCTCCACGCCTCGGCATCGCACGGGGATAAAACCCACCGTGCTAAAATACAAAGGTTTTCGACCTGCCCCCAGCCCGTAGCTAACAGTGTAGCAAATGCCCATCGAAACGGAAAAACGCAAAAGCGCAAGACTCACTTTTAGAGGAGCTCCTCGAAAATAGGCAAAAATAGGCTTTGTCTGTATGGCCCTGAGTTGCTTTTGCGGTAGTGCGACTAAATGGTGGAAACCCTTTGATGAGAGTCATCCGCTAAACGGGAGATTGCTTTGCAAGGAACGTTCGCAACGACATATTAAGTTGATGGATCAATCAGATGTAAATTGACATCTGCCTCCGTTTCTTGTACACTACTTTACATGGACATAGACCTCGATCTCTACCGTCACGAAGTACGTGTCACATCCAATCCGCTGGTGAGGCTCTCGGCGCTGGATATTTCGCCCGACCATCCCAAGCGGACTTTTGTTTTCCTGCACGGCTTTGGCGGGCAGGCCATGCAATGGCGTTACCAGTTGCAGAAGTTCTCGCTGGATAACCGCGTCATTGCCCTCGACCTGCGCGGACATGGACTTTCGGACAAGCCATCCAGCGGGTACGACATGCCGCGCATCCAGGCTGACCTGGAGACCGCGCTGGACGTGTTAAAGGTGACGGATAAGTTTGTTTTGATCGGGCATTCGTTTGGGGGGGCCGTGGCTACGGAGTATGTAGCCAATCATCCCGAGCGCGTCGAGCACCTGATCCTGATTGCCACAGCCGGGGAGTTCAAGCTGAATCCCTTTTTCAGGCTGGGCTTGACCTTGCCGAACTGGGTGCTTCGTCTCATCGGGCCATTTACGCGTGATTGGCTGTCGGCGCCTCCGCATACCTTGAAACTTTTTTATCTAAAAAACCTGTCCAAGTGGAAGGGCTGGGATAAATTCGCCGCGCTGACCGTGCCGACTCTGGTGGTGCGCGGGCACCGCGACCAGGTCTTCGAACAGCCCTTTTTTGAGCGGGTGGCAAAATCCATTCCGGGGGCGGAGGATGCTGATATAGGGGTATCCGGCCACATGGTCATGCTGGAACGCCGCGAAGCAGTCAATCGGGCCATTGAACGCTTCTTATCGGATGAGGCGCAGCGTTCGTGGCGCGAACCCTCGGTGGTCATTCGAAAAGAAGCGAAGGGCCGTGAGTTGTTGCGCCGGGAACGTCCCTGGCTGCAATTCTATGAGGCAGGCGTACCCTATACAGTAGCCATTCCACATATCCCGCTTCATCATCTGTTGCGTTCGGCAGTCAGACGCTTTCCCAACCGCCCGGCTGTTTTCTTTGAGGGTTCCCGGCTTTCCTATCGCCAGTTGAACCATCAAGTCAACCGCTTTGCGAACGGGCTGCTGGCATTGGGAATAGGGAAGGGAGCGCGGGTGGTGCTGCTGCTGCCGAACACCCCACAAATGTTGGTAGGATTTTTCGGTGCGCTCAAGGCGGGCATGACGGTGGTTTTCACGCCGCCGTTGACCGAGCCTGAGGAATTGATCAACCAGATCAAAGAGACCGAAGCCAGTGTACTGGTTACACTGGTTACTTGGTCCGGGTTGGCGCGCCGGATCCGTGAGGAGACCGGCATTCCCTTTGTGGTACTGACCGATCCGGCGGACTACCTGTCCCTGCCCAAGCGCCTGATCTCGCGCTGGCGCAACCGCGGGTTGTGCCTGCCGACCTCGTTGTGCTGGAGGCGCTGGATGGGCGCTCAAGAGTGGAAGTCACCTGCGGTCGAGGTCCTGCCTGAAGACCTGGCGGTCATCCAGTACACGGGAGGCACCACAGCACAATCAAAGGGCGTCATGCTTTCGCATCGCAACCTGGTTGCCAATGCCCTGCAGACCCGTCATTGGATGCCTGAAGCATTGGAAGGATGGGAGCGTTTCCTGTGTGCCGTGCCGATCTTCCACAGCTACGGCCTGACGACCGCTCTCAATGTGCCTGTCTCTCTGGGCGCGGCCATGATTGTCAAGGCGCAGTTCCAAACGATGGAAGTATTGAAGGCCATCAAGCGCTACCGCCCCACGATCTTCCCCGGTGTGCCCAGTATGTACGTGGCGATCAACAATTTTCGCGGCGCGCGCAAATATGGCATTCGTTCCATCAAGACCTGTATCAGCGGTTCGGCCCCGCTGCCTGTGGAAGTGCAGGAGGCTTTTGAAAAACTCTCACATGGACTTTTGGTGGAAGGCTATGGTTTGACGGAGGCCTCGCCGGTTACGCACGCCAACCCGTTGGGGGACAATCGAAAAGTCGGCAGCATTGGTGTCCCGCTTCCATCCACGGAAGCCGCGATCATGGATTTGACGACCGGCCGCAAGGAAGCGAAAGTGGGACAGATCGGCGAACTGGCTGTGCGCGGCCCCCAGGTGATGATGGGGTACTGGAAAAACCCGCAGGCTACCAGCGAGACCCTGACCTCGGACGGCTGGCTGCTGACCGGTGATGTGGCCCAAATGGATTCGGAGGGCTATTTCCGTATTATTGCCCGCAAAGCCGATATGTGGTATCCTGCCAAGCCGGGCAACCCGGCCTTCCCGCGCGACATCGAAGAAGTGATCTACGAGATCCCGCAAGTCAAGGAGACGGCTGTGGTAGCGGTGGCGGGGCATCCGTTCGCCTTTGTGATCGCGGCAGGAGAACGACCCACTCCCGATGCCATCATTGCATACTGTAAGCGCCGCCTGCCTCCGCACCTGGTGCCGCGCTTTGTGATTTTTATGGATGATTTTCCGCGCACCTTCATTGGCAAGGTGTTGCGGCGCGAGTTGGCCAAACGTTATGGAAAACAAATTGCAGGGGAATGAAGAAAAGGATTAAAGTAGAATGATGAAGGCTTGCATTGAGCGAAGTCGAAATGATGAAGTGATCACAAAAAGCGGGGTTCTTGAATATAGTCAGATTGTGAATTATGTACAACAAGGCGAGGGTGCGCCGGTCATCCTGGCTCACGGATTGGCAGCCTCGCTGCATGATTGGGATGACCTATTACCCGAGCTTGCCGCTTCGGGTTTGCGCGCCACGCAATTTGCGATCCTGGCGCTGGTGCAGGAATTGGACGGCGCCTCGGTGGGCGATATCG
>JAKANW010000339.1 GCA_021823555.1 Chloroflexota bacterium | reverse complement strand
CTTGCCTTTCAAAATGAAGAGAAGGAAAAACGGGCGGCGGAATTAGTCCTTGCCAACCAAGAACTTGCCTTTCAAAATGAAGAGAAAGAAAAGCGCGCAGCGGAATTAATCCTTGCCAACAAAGAACTTATCTTTCAAAATGAAGAGAAAGAAAAACGGGCGGCAGAGTTAATCATTGCTAACGAAGAAACTGTCCGCCGCCTGCAAAACATCCAGGCTTTGCACAAAATTGACCAAGCCATCGCAGGCAGTCTCGACTTAAACCTTACTTTGAATGTCGTCCTCGAACAAGTCAAAACTCAGTTGAATATAGACGCCGCCGCTGTCTTGCTTCTCAACCCGCACACCCAGATATTGGAATTCACCTCTGGGCTTGGCTTTCGCAGTAAAGCCATTGAGCGTTCACGCCTGCGGCTGGGTGAGGGACACAGCGGACGCGCCGCGTTGGAAAGAAGGACGGTGGGCGTCACTGATCTGCTTGACGCGGAGCGTAGCACCCAATTTGACCGCGCCCTGCTTCTCGCTGACGAAGGTTTTGCAACTTATTTCGGGACTCCGCTCATTGCCAAAGGTCAGGTTAATGGTGTGCTGGAAATCTATCATCGCTTGCCATTTGCACCTGACGAGAACTGGTTGGAATTCTTCAAGATTCTGGCTGGGCAAGCGGCTATAGCAGTGGATAGCGCCAGTCTTTTCACTGAATTAAAACATTCCAACGCGCAACTATTCGCGGCTTATGATTCCACCATTGAAGGCTGGTCACATGCGCTGGATTTGCGCGATAAAGAGACTGAAGGTCACACACAGCGCGTTACGGAAATGACATTGAAACTTGCGCGCGCGGCGGGAATTACCGAAGAAGAGTTGGTACACGTGCGGCGCGGCGCACTGTTGCATGACATCGGCAAAATGGGCGTGCCTGACAACATTTTGCTCAAACCAGATAAACTGACAGACGAAGAATGGGTTGCGATGCGTAAGCATCCCACATTTGCCTTTGAATTACTCTCGCCAATTGCATACCTACGCCCCGCGCTAGACATTCCATACTGCCACCATGAAAAATGGGACGGCACTGGGTATCCACGCGGATTAAAAGGCGATCAGATTCCGCTGGTTGCGCGCATCTTCTCAGTTGTAGATGTGTGGGATGCGCTCATATCTGATCGCCCTTACCGCCCCGCCTGGGCGAAAGAGAAGGTCCGCGAGCATATCAAGTCACTGGGAGGCACGCATTTTGATCCAAAGATCGTCGAGTTATTTTTGAAGTTCGACGTGGAAACGAAGGAGAAAACAATAATGAACAATGAAGTATTGAGTACCCCATTTTTTAGTGCAATCCTGGAACAGGACGGTATCGTTCGCCTGACCTGGATACCGAACGCCGAAATCGGTCTCGCCGCCGCAAAAGAGAGCGTTGCAGTAATTGAAACCTTATGTCAGGGCAAGATCCGCCCATTGTTGGTTGATATGCGGTCTACCAAAAGTATCGATCGGGAAGCTCGGGCATACTATGTCAGTCCAGAGATGAAAGCCGCAAATGCGATTGCGCTTCTCGCCGATTCAGCAGTCAGCCAGGTCATAGCCAATTTCTTTTTGCGCATCAACAAACCGACGATCCCTACCCAAATGTTTACTTCCGAAACGGAGGCGCTGAAATGGCTGAAGACAATCGTATAGGAGAGGTTCGGAACCGGATTGAAAAGGTTTGGTTACGAGAAGATGGGATCGTTCAAATTATCACCTTGCCTGGGGCTGATTATATGTTGGCGGATGCAAAACAAGGTATTGCAAGCGTCGCTCAAATCAGCAAAGGCAAGCGGTGTCCTCTGCTGGTAGATATGAGAAACGTCAAGTCGATGGATCGCACAGCCAGACAGGAATTAGCCGCATTTACTGGGGTAACGTCTGTAGCCGTCCTAGTCGATTCGCCGGTCAGCCGGGTCATCGGAAATTTTTTTATCGCTTTCAACAAAGCAGCCGTCCCGCTGCGACTCTTTTCTTCCGAAGCCGAAGCCACCCAGTGGTCAAAGGGATTCCTGGAATGACACCGGAAGCGAAACCAACGCAAGACCCTCGTCTCAA
This sequence comes from Chloroflexota bacterium, assembly GCA_021823555.1. Next base: position 2,570 of record JAKANW010000339.1, on the reverse strand, counting down.
CGAGGTGCTCGAACTCATCCTTCAAATCACGTCGGGCAATTTGAAAGCCCGCGGGATTCCATCCGAACGCGGTGATGAGTTGGACGCGATCATCACCGGACTGAACATGCTCGGAGAAGAAATGTCTGCCGCCTTTGACCAGATAAGCGAGGCACGTGACCGGTTGGAAGAGCGCGTCAAAGAACGCACGGCAGAACTGGAAATGGCGAACGAAAAACTGATCGACTTGTTAAACGAACTGGAAACACGCAACCGTGAAATGATCTTGCTGGGTGAAATGGGCAAGCTGTTGCAAACCAGCCAGACTTCAGATGAAGCCTATGGGACAATCAAACAGTCCGTCCAAAAACTGTTCCCGGACGAGTTGGGAGCATTGTACATATATGACGCCTCGCGTAATTTGCTGGAGGTAAATGCGGCTTGGGGCAAGGCATTGAGTAGTCAGGAGTTCTTTACGCCGGAGGAGTGCCGGGCGCTGCGCAGCGGGCAAATTTTTCAGGTGGATGACATGCGGACGATGCTGATTTGCCAGCATGTACAACAGATAGCCAAAGCAATGGAGAATTATATTCCATTGCCTGCCGGGTATATTTGTGCGCCAATGGCGGCAAGGGGCGAAACCGTCGGCACCATCTATCTGGAAACCGCACCAGGGTCGGGATCACTCTCCGCAAAACAACCGCTCGTAGAAGCCATGTCCGAACAAATCACACTTGCTCTGACAAATCTGAAGCTGCAGGAAACCCTGAGAGATCAATCCGTCCGCGATCCGCTCACCGGCCTGTTCAATCGGCGGTATATGGATGAGTCATTTGGACGTGAATTAAGCCGGGCAGTACGCAAACGGCACATGCTGGGAATCATCATGTTTGATATTGATCACTTCAAGGACATCAACGATACGCTTGGTCATGACGTAGGCGATGCAATCCTGCGAAAGCTGGGTGTATTTCTTTTGGAGCAGTTCCGGGGCGAAGACATTGCCTGCCGCTATGGAGGCGAAGAGTTTATTCTCATCCTGCCTGATGTATCCCTGGACGATACGCGTAAACGCGCCGAGTCTCTGCGGGAAGCGGTCAAGCAATTAGATGTTTATCATCACGGTAAGCTATTGAACAAAATCACGCTCTCTCTTGGGGTGGCGATCTTTCCGGATAAAGGAAATGATGCCGAGACATTGCTGCGAGCTGCGGACCAGGCACTCTATCGCGCAAAGAAAGAAGGGCGTGACCGGGTAGTCGTGGCATAATCAACCACGCATCCCGCATCTTGTATTGCCATCATGAAAAATGGGACGACAGCGGCTACCCACGCGGATTAAAAGGCGAACAGATCCCATTGGTTGCGCGCATCTTTGCCGTGATAGATGTTTGGGATGCACACACATCCGATCGCGTCTACCGCCCAGCCTGGACAAAAGAAAAAGCGCGCGAATATATCCGTGCATCATCAGGAACGCACTTTGATCCGCGGGTGGTGGATGTGTTCATGCAGATTGCCAATTAGATTGTTCTCCTCCCCCAAGTGGCGGAGAACAATACTCCCCAGTCGCAGGATGCGGCCGGGGAGTATTGATTGTAGTATGAGTACATGACCCGCGTATATTTAGCCGATGCCAAGTCCGAAGAGCGCTCCGCCCTGCGCCTGCTGCTACTTGATCTGAAGATGGAAGTAGTGGGCGAAGCCGCCGATTGGTCCACCACATTAGCTCAGGTGCCAGGCGACCGCACAGACATGCTATTGGTGGATTGGGACTTGCTCCCAATCGATTTGGGTGTGCAGGCTCTGGCGGAACTACGCGTGGCCTGCCCAGCCGCGTTGGTCATTGTGCTCATCAGCCATCTGGATGCCCGTCAGCAAGCCGCACTCTCCGCCGGCGCCGATGCGTTTATCAGTAAAGGCGAGACGCCTGAGCGCGTGGCCGAACGCTTGCGAGCCGTCGCCGCGAGCGTTCCGATTAAATGACGCCATCTGGCTGAATGAGAGACTCGAAAACCGGCGCATTATGCCGTCCCGCCTGTGCCTGTATAGAGCATATACAGGTAAGCGCCGGCGCAGCAAACTGGGACGGCTTTATCAAATGATCTGGAGGAGATCAGAGTATGAACAAAGATGTATTGGAAGGCAAGTGGAAACAAATGCGCGGCGAGGCCAAATCGTGGTGGGGCAAACTTTCCGACGACGACCTGGAGCGTGCCGCTGGAAAGTTCGATGTCCTGGCCGGTTTGCTTCAGGAAAAGTATGGTTACACCCGTCAGCGCGCGGCCGATGAAATTGATAAACGCGTGACCGAGTACGAAACCAAAATGAAAAGCAAAACTGAACCCGTCCCCGTTAAATGATCGAAGCGTAGATCAGAATAAAACGCACGGTATTCCGTGTAAATCAAGCATTCACATAGGAGATAAAAATGAACCTTCTTATATACCTTATCGTCGCGGCAATAATCGGCTGGGTGGCGACTGAAGTCATGCATGACCGCTCGAACCTGCTGATCAATATCGTGGTGGCCGTCGTCGGCGCGTTCCTGGCCGGTTACTTCCTCAGCCCCATCTTTCACGTCGGGACGA
>JAKANW010000338.1 GCA_021823555.1 Chloroflexota bacterium | reverse complement strand
TGGAAATGGTCGTGCTTTTGCCCGCGCCGTTTGGTCCCAGTAGGCTCAATAATTCGCCGCTATCCGCGCTAAAACTGGCATCCTGCACGGCCTGAAAATCGCCGAATGACTTTTTGAGATTCTTGGCTTCGATGGCATTCATTTCTACTTCTCCATAAACTGAATGAGGGCCAGGAGGGTCAAGCCGAAACCAAGCAGCATGATGCTGGTCGAACTTGTGGCCGCGCCCAAAATGTTCAGCACAACAACGGCAACTCCCATGGCAAGCGCAATGGCTTTCAAAATAGTGTTGAGCAGATTCTGATTCATGACATTCTCCTTGATTACCTTACACTTTTAAAATCGGGACGCTGATTCACGCTGAAAACGCAGCTTTTTCTTCTTGAACCAGCGAAAATCAGCGTTTTTCTGCGTCCAAAAACCATTCTGTAAGGTAATCAGACATTCTCCTTTGTTTTATCTGCCGCCAGTATAAGGAGTCCCGCCTTCTCCTGCCATTGCTCCTTTGGGAAAACAGACATTGTCCTTTCGTACACTGTTCGCTCGAACAATGGCTGTGGGTCCGATAATCGGATAGAATCTGGACATCATGCAAACGAAATCTTCCCCTAGGGTTGAACAGGATTATCGCATCTTCTTTGTGTTCATGACATTCGTGATGGTTGCGATGTATACGTGGACGCTCGTGGCAGTCCCCAGTCTGCGGACATCCTGGCTGGTCGTTCCGTTTACGCTATTACTTGCCATTCATATCATCGCGCATTGGAATGTCAATCGCCTCATTCAAAATCGAAGCCGCATCATCTGGTACATCCTCGCTCAAAGCGCGCTCGCTTTTATGATCACAAATTTATCCGGCAACATTGGGATGCTCTTTGCCCTTTACATGGCGCTGATCGGTGAGACCATCGGATTCCTGGGAATCAACCGCTGGGGTATTCTCTCCATTATCTTTTATCTCGCACTTTCACTCGCAAACTTTGTCTTATTTACCGCCAGAGAAGGCGCGTTTTTCTGGCTGCTCACTTCCATTCCCACCGTCATCTTTGTCAGCATGTACGTGACTCTCTATACCCGCCAGGCGGAGGCGCGCGAACAGGCGCAAACGCTGGCTTCCGAGCTTGAACTTGCCAATCGGCAATTATCCGAGTACGCCGCACGCGTCGAAGACTTGACCATTGCGAATGAACGCCAACGCATGGCGCGTGAACTGCACGATACGCTCTCACAGGGACTGGCGGGCTTGATCCTGCAGTTGGAAGCAGCCGACGCGCACCTGGTACACGACCGGCCTGGGCGCGCTCGCGAGATCGTACAAGATGCCATGGAGCGTGCCCGCGCTACACTGGCCGACGCGCGCCGCGCCATCAGCAATCTGCGCGAGCAAACGGATGTCGTCCCATTGGACGAGGCGGTTCGCCGCGAGGTGGAACGCTTCACACAAGCAACCGGCATTCCCTGCGAGACGCATTTTCAACTCGAAACGGCCGTTCCAGATAAGTTTTGCGAACCAACCCTGCGTATCGTCACCGAAGCGTTGACCAATATCGGACGTCACGCGCAGGCAACACAGGCCGAGCTTAATTTATCAACGAACGGCGAGGAACTCTATGCGGAAGTGTGGGATAACGGCCTCGGGTTTGATACATCCAAGATGGACGCCGGGCACTACGGTCTGCTCGGGATGTGCGAACGCGCCCGTCTGGCCGGAGGCAGGCTCGAGGTCCAGAGTGAAGCGGGGAAGGGCACACGCGTGAACATCCATTTCCCCCTGGTTGCGGAGTAGAATCTTGCCGATGTCCGAATCTATTCGTGTTTTGATAGCCGATGACCATTTGATCATCCGCCAGGGACTGCGATTGATCCTCGAGACCGAAGAGGGCTTCGAGGTGGTTGGCGAAGCAGCCGATGGAGCCGAGGCGCTTCGGCTGTGTGCGGGAGTCTGCCCTGATGTGGTCCTGATGGACCTGCGCATGCCCGGCATGGATGGGCTGACCGCCATCGAGCACCTGCACTCAGAACAGCACGGTGTAGCCGTGGTCATTCTGACCACTTTCAACGAGGACGATCTGATGCTGCGCGGCTTGCGCGCCGGAGCAAAGGGTTATTTGCTCAAGGACACCGACCGCCAAACATTGTTCAGCGCCATCCGCGCTGCCGCGCGCGGCGAGACGCTCTTCCAACCGGAAGTGCTGGCGCGTTTGCTATCGAAGGTGGAGGGGAAAAGCCCAATCTCCTCCGTTGCATTTGAGTTGAGCGAGCGGGAACGCGAGGTATTAGCCGGGGTAGCCCGCGGCGAGCGCAGCAAGGAGATCGCGCTGCATCTGAATATCACCGAACGCACCGTTAAGGCTCACCTGGCAAGCATCTATAACAAGCTGGGGGTTGATTCACGCGCGGCAGCCATTGCTGTGGCTTCACAACATGGGCTGCTGCCATAAAGGTCAGGCCTTTTTCGGGTATAGTTAATTCATGGCCCTGCGCACGCGATTGGCAATTTTCGTACTCCTGTTTGGCTCAGCAGTGCTGGCCAACATCCTGGCGCTGTTTTACCTGGCAAGGTCAATTGCCACCTCCATGGACGTGATCGAACGCATTGGACAGAGGCAATTGGTGGCAGTGCAAATGAACGCCCACCTGCGCGATGCCGAGGCGGCGCTCTATCGCTACCAGATCAATGGGGAAGTCGGGTTCAAATCTCAATTTACCAGTCAATTGGACAACTTTGCCCGCGATGTGGAACAATACCGCCAGCTTGCCACAGGGCAGCAGGAACAGACCTGGGTCGGCACCCTGGAATTGGCATACCAGCAGGCAAAAAGCACCGGAGATAGGCTGATCACGCTGCGTGACCGTCAGGGTGAGAATTTGCAAAAATTCCTTACCGCCCAGACGCAATTGACAGACCTATTATTGTTGGATGTGAAACCTCTTCATCCCGAAGACGTGGAATATCAAAAAACTGTTACTGCAATGCAGGACGCATCGCGCGCCATGCTGACCGCCGTAACCGATTACCTGGCATCTCCAGATGAAACCAAACGGGTCCAGTTCACTGACGCCGTCATCAATTTTCACCAGGCCGCTGGCGATTATGGCGACATCGTACAAAACGATAGTGAAAAAACACAGGCCAGCAAGATCAACGATATCTTCGGTCAAATGCAACTGCTTGGTTCACAACTCATCAGCGAATATGATCTTCAGCAATCGTTGTACGCCAATTTTTTTGCCATAATCTTCAACGCCAGCCAGCAGACCATTGTAGGAGAAATCGAACCGCACGAGACCGAGAAATTCACCCAGGAACGGCAAGTCCTGATGAAAGCAGTGAATGCGGCCATATATGTGAGCATCCTTATCGCTGTGCTGGTCTCGGCTTTTTCAACCCTGTTCATGTTCTACCTGACGCGCCAAATCAACAGCCGCGTGGATGCACTCCTGCAAGGCGCGGAAAGAGTGGCCAGCGGCGAGTTGCGCAATCCTGTTGTCATTTATGGGAAAGACGAGTTTGGGCGGCTGGCAGCATCCTTCAATAAAATGATGAGCGAACTCGCCAGCCGCGAAGAACGTCTGCGCGCGCTGATCGGCAAAATGGCTCAAATCCAGGATGAGGAACGCCGCCTGATCGGCCTGGACTTGCACGACGGACTGACCCAATTGGCGATCTCTGCAAACATGCACCTGAACACGCTGAATGCGCTCGTCGGCTCGAAACTTGACTTGCAAACGACTCGGGAACTGGACGTGAGCCGGACTCTCGTTAAACAAACCATTGACGAAGCCCGCAGGGTGATCGCGGAACTGCGCCCCACCGTTGTGGAGGATTTTGGGCTGGAGGAGGGGCTAAGACGCTATGTGGCCGAAGTGTGTGAATCCCAGAAATGGGATTATGAGATCATCACCGATATCCAGGGACGGAACATACGCCCCCCTGTCGATTCTGCAATCTTCCGCCTGGCCCAGGAAGCGCTGACCAATGTCCGCAAACACGCGCATACTCAAAAAGTGAAGGTTGCGTTAAAAATACAGGATGAAGACCTGTTGTTGAGTGTTCAGGACTGGGGCCAGGGCTTCGACCCGGGCGCATTCCCAGACGATATGAGCCATCTAGGCCTGGTCTCCATGCAGGAGCGGGCGCAGACGTTCGGCGGCGCCTGCAATATTCGAAGCAAGGTAGGGGAAGGAACCATCGTCGAGGTCAGGATCCCGCTATCAGCTTTATCAGAAAGAGACGGATATGCCAAAGAGTGAAATCACGCTCGTAATTGCCGATGACCATCCCATGGTACGAGCCGGATTGCGCAGCATGTTAAGCGCATCACGTATCAAGATCATAGGTGAGGCAGGCGACGGACAGGAAACAGTGGACATGGTATTGAAGTCCGCGCCGCAGGTGGCTTTGATGGATATCCGCATGCCAAAGGTGGACGGCATTCAGGCCTTGGAGATGATCAAGGCCGCAAAATCGAATACAAAAGTCATCATGGTCACAACATACCGGTCCACCGCTTACCTGTTACGTTCCCTCTCGGCAGGAGCAGCAGGCTTTGTCTTGAAAGACATTTCCCGTGAAGAATTGCTGGCAGCGATCTATTCAGTTGCGGACGGTTCGTCACTGGTGGACAGCCAATTCCTACAGGATGTGCTCCGCTC
>JAKANW010000337.1 GCA_021823555.1 Chloroflexota bacterium | reverse complement strand
GCCATGAACAGCGCCCTGCGCCGCGCTGGGCAACGCTATTTTGAACTGCCGATGTTCCAGCGCCTCGGCCTGAACCTGCGCGGCCGCGACGTGCTCGAAGTCGGTTGCGGATCGGGCTACGGCGCGTACCTGCTCAACCAACTCGCACCGCGCCGCTACCTCGGCTTCGACCTGATGGAGGAGCAGCTTGCCCTAGCCCGCCAGCGCTACCCGCAATTCGACTTCCGCCTGCTCGATGCAGCCGACCTCTCGTCCCTGCCTGACGCGTCCTTCGACGCGGCAATCATCTTTGGTGTACTGCATCACGTCCCGGCCTGGCGCGCCGCTCTCGACGAATTGGGCCGCGTCCTCAAACCGGGCGGACAACTCTTCCTGGAGGAACCGCGCGGACATGACATCCGCCTGTTCGACTTTTTCTTCCGCTGGGCGCACCCGGACTCCGACTTTAGCCTGCGCGGCCTTGACGAACATCTCTATGCCCGCGGCTGGACCCTCGTCCGCAAGCAGTGGACGCCGTTATTGACAATGTATCACTGGGGAAAAATGCAATAGGACGCGGACACGCATGGAATATTGAAACACAAAGGACTCGAAGGCAACAAAGGAAGAAAGCACAAAGGAAAATTTCCTCTGTGCTTTCTTTGTGCCCTTTGTGATAAAAAAGAGAAACTTCGCGCCGATCCGCGTCCTATTTTTGAATTTCAGTTTTGATTCTTTGCGCCAGTTTCCGCGCCCGCAGCGGCGCATCGCCGATGTAGCCAGCATAATCGAGCATTTGGCGCATCTCTCCCACTGACATAAATTTCTGCAACGCCGCGTCACTGACCAGCGACGCGACCAGCGGATTTTCATCCCCGCGGCGCACCGCTTCCCACGCGGCGAGGCTGTGCTCACGGATTTTCTCGTGCATTGCTTGCCGATCTGCCCCGGCTTTGACCAATGACATCAGCAGTCGCTCCGTGGCGGCAAAGGGACCGTAGACCGCCAGGTTGCGGGCCAGGGCTTCCTCGTCCACGCGCAGACCAGACAAAATGTCACGCGCGGTGCGCAGAATTTCATCGGCGGCGAGGAAGGCTTCAGGCAGAAAAATCCGCCGGTTGGCTGAGTCGTCCAGCGTCCGCTCGAGAAGCGAAAGCGCGGCGTTGTCCCAGGCGATGCGGGGAAGCGTCGCGAGGTAGCGTGCGAGCGAGTCGATTTTTTCTGCGCGGATGGGATTGCGCTTGAACGGCATGGCCGACGAGCCGACCTGCCTGGCGCCGAAGGGTTCGCTCAGTTCGCCAATGACAGGTGATTGGAGCAGGCGCAGGTCAAAGGCAAATTTGTGGAGTGAGGCCGCCAGCGACGCCAGTGCGCTGACCACGGGGAGGTCTTGGCGGCGCGGGTAGGTTTGCGAGGCGATGGGGAAGAAGGGCAGGTCGAGTTTGGCGGAGAGGCGGGATTCAAAGTCGGCCAGTTTTTCTGCGCCGAACAATTCGGAATAACTTGCGGAGGTTCCCACCGCGCCCTTAAACCCCTTGCCCCGAATCTCTGTTCTCTGCTCTCTTATCTCTTTGAAATCTTCGAGCAGGTCTTGCGCGTACATGGCGAGACGATAACCGAGCGTGGTCGGTTCGGCGGGCTGGATGTGCGTGAAGGCGATGATAGATGTGTCGGCGTATTGCTCGATCAGGTCGGCGAAGCGGGCGAGGACTTGGGCGAGGGTGACGAGGGTCAGATCGAGGGCGGCGCGGACGCGCAGGGCGTCGGCGTTGTCTTCAATGTCCATCGAGGTTGCACCGAGGTGGATGATCCCTCCGCCGACGGGACACTGCTCTGCAAAGGCCTTGACCTCTGCCATCAGGTCGTGGTGAATTTCGGCTTCGATGGCGAGCGAGCGTTCCACGTTGATCTCGTCAACATGGGCGCGCAGATCTTCGACTTGCGCTTGTGTGACGAGGCCAAGTTCGAATTGCGTCTCGGCGAGCGCGACCCAAATGCGACGCCAGAGTCGGCGCTTGTGTTCTTCGCTCCACAGGCGGCGCATGTCGTCACTGCCGTAACGCCAGGAGAAAGGGGAGAGGTAGGAGAAGTAATTGGTCATTGGGAAATTGGGATTTAGACGATTGGTGATCGGTTGTCAAATCTATTTTACTCCACGCCCAAACGCGGCTTGAGCCTTTGCCGTTCAAACTCGGCGGACAAAAGTTATAGCTTTGGAGTTAAAATAACGATATGAAACGCGAAGCCGTCATCCGAATTCTGAAACAGCAGAATACCGAAATCACCAGTCAGTTTGGCGTGAAATCGTTGTCCCTGTTCGGGTCGGTGGTACGAGGCGAAGCGACCAACGCCAGCGATATAGACTTGCTGGTGAAATTCAACCGTCCGCCACGGCCTGGAGAGAATATTCAGAGGGAGTTAGTCTGTGTCGCCTAGAGACTGGCGCAATCGTATCCGCGACATACTCGATGCCATTGCGGAAATCCAGAAAGTCACGCATGGCATGGATTATGAAACCTTTCGGAATGATGAAAAATCCATTCGTGCTGCGGCAATGAATTTCATCATCATTGGTGAAGCTGTCAATCAAATCCCCGGTGAATCGAGGAAAATATCTTGAAATTCCTTGGTTGCTGATGCGCGCCATACGGAATCGCATCGTGCATGTGTATTTCCAAATTGACGAAGAACTGATGTGGGATACCATCCAAAATGACTTGCCGCCATTGGTTCCCATTTTGGAAAGATTGCTTTAGATCGTGTTAAACCCAAATAATTTGCTTGCATCAAGGACGTTGAAGAGACCAAAACGACTTCATGAAAATAGTGTTCAATAATTTGTAACCTGCGGCACGCGGTGCACAGGAGAGCCGCGTGGTCAGCCGTCGGATGCGGGGAGCGGCATCCGACGGCTGATTGATTCTTTGGACAAAGTGCGACGCACTCGCGTTCTCTTCTCTGGTAGTACAATCATCGCGGGAGGGCACGATGTCAGCCAAGGAAAAATATATTCTCGCGATTGACCTGGGGACTTCGGGACCAAAAGTGGCATTGTTCAACACACAGGGGAAAATGCTCGGCAGCGAATTCGAAGAGACAAAATTGATCCTCCTTCCCGACGGCGGGGCAGAGCAATCCCCCACCGAGTGGTGGGAGGCGATTGACAAAGCCGCGAAACGCCTGCTCAATCGCGGCCTTGCTCCGGCGGAGGAAATCGCCGCCATCGCCTCCACCGGCCAATGGTCCGGCACGGTGGCAGTGGACGAGGCGGGGCATCCCATCGGGAATGCGATCATCTGGATGGACTCGCGCGGCGAGCCGCAGACCCGAAAAATGTCCGGCGGGCTGATCGACATCCAGGGATATTCACCGGGGAAACTCATCCGCTGGATTGGCCGCACCGCCGGAGCGCCGTCTTTTTCGGGCAAGGATTCCATCTCGCACATTTTGTACCTTAAAGAGCGCCAGCCCGAAACCTACCAGCGGGCATTCAAATTTTTGGAGCCGATCGATTACATCGGTCTGCGCCTCACCGGCAATTTCGCCGCCTCGTACGATTCGATCGCACTCTATTGGCTGACCGACAACCGCGACATCAACAACGTCCGCTACGATGACGGATTGCTCCACCTGGCGGGAATCGAACGCACGCGTCTCCCCGACCTCAAACCGGCCAACTCGATCCTCGGGCGTTTGCTTTCCTCGGTCGCGCGGGATTGGGGTCTGGGCGAAGAGGTCCAAGTGGTGATCGGTTCGCCCGACGTTCACTCCGCCGCCATCGGGTCCGGCGCGGTGCGGGATTTCGAGACGCACCTCTACATCGGGACATCGTCCTGGATCACCTGCCACGTGCCGTTCAAAAAGACTGACTTAACTCACAGCATCGCCTCGCTGCCATCCGCCATCCCGGGCCGCTATTTGCTGACCGACGCGCAGGAATGTGCAGGTGTCTGCCTTTCGTATTTGCGCGACAACATTTTCTTCCACGACGATGAAATCAGCCCCGGTGCGAAACCAGCCAACGCCTATCGGTTGTTCGACCAAATCGCCGAGCAGACTTCCGCCGGGAGCGACAAACTCATTTTCACGCCCTGGCTCTACGGCGAGCGCGCCCCGGTGGATGACCGCTTCGCACGCGGAGGATTCTTCAACCAGTCGCTGCACACCACGCGCGAACACATGGTGCGCGCTGTGTTCGAGGGCGTGGCCTACAACTCGCGCTGGCTGTTCCAATATGTGGAAAAATTTGTGGGCAAACGCATTGACACGCTCAACATGGTGGGCGGCGGCGCCAAGTCCGACATTTGGTGTCAGATTCACGCGGACGTGCTCGACCGGCCAATCCGCCAGATGGAAGACCCCATCGAGGTCAACGTGCGCGGCGCGGCTTTGCTGGCCTACGCCGCTCTCGGCTACGTACGTTACGATGAGATCGGCGCACACGTGCCGGTGGTAAAAACCTACCAACCACAGCCGGAGAATCGCAAACTCTACGACGAGTTGTTCGCCGAGTTCACGGCAATTTACGAAAGCAATCGCAAAATTTTTGGGCGCTTGAATCGCGTTGACTAGCTTCAATAGAGATTGGCCGCAGACGAGCGTAGACGCTTCGCAAGCGGACACCTGCACTTGCGTCAGGTGCAAGTGAAACACAGAAATAAAAAGTTCGTGTCCATCCGCGTCCATCTATGTTTAT
>JAKANW010000336.1 GCA_021823555.1 Chloroflexota bacterium | reverse complement strand
CATGGCAGTAATGACGGCCAGAAAAGCATGGGCGTGATCACCCTCGCCCTGGTGACCGGCGGCTATCTTTCCAAGTTTACCGTTCCGGTTTGGGTAATTGCCCTGTGTGCCTTTGCTCTCTCCCTGGGCACAACGGTGGGGGGCTGGCGTTTGATCCATACCGTGGGCGGCATCCTGTTTTACAAAATCCGCCCTATGGATGGGTTTTCGGCGCAGGTGACCTCGGCGCTGGTCATTATCGTTTCGTCACTGCTGGGCGGACCGGTGAGCGCCACCCAGATCATCAATTCCTCCCTGATGGGCATTGGCGCGGCGGAACGCGCAAACAAGGTCCGCTGGAAACTCGTCAGTGATATTGTCATGGCTTGGATATTGACCATTCCAGCCACAACATTTCTTTCTGCAGGAATGTACATGCTGGCGCGGCGCTTATTTTTCCCATAGCAGGGTGAATGCGGCTGGTTTGCCGGAATACCAGTTCAAAATTTCGATAAACCATCCGCAAAACGCGCTGGGTTCCTGTTCCATCTTTTTGCGGAGGATATGCAGGTCCGCATAGCTCACCTCAGCAATTTCCACTGGGTCGAATTGGATGGAGGCAATCTCGGCTGCTCCCTTGAATACCATGCTGATTTCGTTATCGTTCGGACCGTAATTTTACCTGAATTTGACCAGCGGTTCCAGAACGATCCCCTCCACCCCCAATTCTTCCTTCAACCCGCGCTGCGCCGCCTCGACGTACCCCTCGCCTGCTCTAACGTGTTCCGAAACGGACCCGTCCCACAGCGACGCGTAGGCGCTGCGCGCCGCACTCCGTTTTTGGATCAACAGCCTGCCATCCGGCGTGAACAAAAACACGTGTACGCCGCGGTGCCACAATCCCTGTGCATGGACCGCCGTCCGCGTTTCCTGCCGGAGAACTACATCGGTTTGATTGATCACATCGAGATATTCTTCCATGGAAGTCCCTTCAAAAGTCGAAGGTCAAAAGTCATACGTTCTTTGACTTTTGACCTTCGATTGCTTTCTGCCGGTTGACAGTTTACTTGCTGAACAGCGCCACCACATCCTTTAAGCGGACCACGCCATCAAAGTTGGGGATGCCGCCCTTGCGCATCTTGGCCTTCTCGCCGTCCGGGTCGCCGAGGCAGGAGACGATGATATCGCCCACTTCCACATCCTCTTTTTCGGTGTAGCCGTTGGTGGTGACGATGGTCTGGATGCCCGCGGCCTTGGATGCTTTTACGCCGTTCTTGGAATCTTCCACGACCATGACTTCCTCGGGTTTCAGGCCGAGTTTGGAGAGCGCCAGGTTGTAGATTTCAGGATCGGGTTTCTTGTTCTTCACTACATCGCCGGCCAGCACGATGTCGAACTTGACGTCCGACAGGATCTTCTCGGTGATGGCCTTGGCGGCCTGCTCATTGGACGTGGTGCAGACGCCAACCTTGATGCCCGCCTCCATTGCCTCTTTCATGAGACGGTGGACGCCTGGGCGGATTGGCAGTTTGCCCGATTCGATCAACTCCACGAACAGGGCGGTCTTGCGTTTGTGCATCTGGGGAATCAGCGCGTCGATCTCGGCCTCGGTCATCGGCTTAGAAAATCCCTTGGTCTTCCAGTGGTATTTCATGCGTTCCTTGCCGCCCGCGATCTGAAGCAGTTCGTGGTAATACTCCACGCTCCACTCGTCGGTGAAGCCAAATTCCTTGAAGGTCATGTTGAACGAGACGCGGTGGCCGTCGCGTTCGGTATCGATGATCACACCGTCCTGGTCGAACAATACGGCTTTGATTTGTGCCATTGGTTCCTCCATTTCATGGAGACCTGACATGTCTTCATCGAAGTTCGATCTGTATGCGCCTGGTTCTTGTCAATCGTTTTGACGAACCGCGGCGCAGGCGAGACATGTCAGGTCTGACGCGTTTTACTTCTTCGCTCCAAACACTTCGCGGACCACGTCCACGAACATTTGGTTTTCTTCCTTGGTGCCGATGGTGACGCGGAACCAGCCCTTGCTTCCGTACATGGGCTCGTTCTTGCGCAGGATGAGGCCCTTGGATTCGGCCAGCTTTACCACGTCATCGCCGTTTTTGCCGGCAGGCCCGCCGTCGAACAGAATGTAGTTTGCCTTCGAGGGGAAGATGATTAAACCCGGAATGTCGCTCAACGATTCGGAAATGTAATCTACCTGCTCGTTGTTGTACTTGACGCGTTCGGCAAGTCCTTCCTGGTCCTCGAAAGCGGCCAGCGCGCCCCACATTGGGATGATGCCCACGTTCCACGGCAGGAGCGAACCGGAGATCTGGTCAATGACCGGCTTGGCGCCGAGGGCATAACCGAAGCGCATACCTGCCAAGCCGTAGGCCTTCGACATTGTGCGGGTGATGAGCACATTTTCATACTTCTTCGTCAACTGCACCTGCGACATCTTATCGATACCTGCATATTCGATATACGCCTCATCTACCACAAACGGGATGCCCGTCTCGGCGATGGTGATGAAGTGCTTGGCGTCCATGAAGTTGCCGGTAGGATTGTTCGGATTGGCGACTACAATGACCTTGGTCTTGTCGGTGATGGCCTTGAGGATGCCATCGGGGTCGAAGTGCAGGTAGTTGTCTTTGTAGATCATCGGCACATTGACCATCTTCGCACCGAGCAAAAGCCCGCGCAATTTGTAGATGCCAAAGCAGGGCGTATGCTGGATAATTTCATCGCCGGGATTGATGAACATGCGGAAGATGTTGTCGTACACTTCGCTCGAGCCGTTGCCCAGCATCACGTTTTGCGGACCGTCGAGCCCGTTGAGTTCCGCGATCTTCGAGCGGACGATCAAGCCCTGATCGGGGTAGCGGTTGCTCATTTGGGCATACTTGAGCATGGCCTCCACCACCTTCTTGGAGGGTGGAATCGGGTTCTCGTTCGACATCATGCGGTGCAGGGACGGGTCGCGCCATGCCAGCTCGATATGCTCCGAAATGTACATCGGAATGCCCTTTACCCAAGGAACATAGTAGTCTTCCATTTTCTTTGCCATTCGTGTTCTCCTAAAGAAATTTTTGTCAACGTTTACGTTTTACGCTTTACGTTTTATGCCTTGCCAACTGACTCGACCATCTGCATCCAGTCGATGACAGCCTTCTTCGTCGCTTCACGCACAACCTTGTCGATCTTGCCGGGATCGTACTCATCGCGGTGGGCGGTGATGTATTCGTACTTGGCGTCGATCAATGTGTGCTTCAACTCGGTGGAGACGTTGAACTTCGCCCCGCCGGCAGCCAGTAGTTTCTTGATGTAGTCTTCGGGCAGACCGGTTCCACCATGGACGACGAGCGGGGTCTTGATCCCATTGCCATTCAACATCTTGTTGATTTCGGCGAGACGGTCGAAATCAATCTTCGGGTTCTTGGTCTTGTACACGCCGTGGGCGGTGCCGATGGCCGGGGCGAAGATGTCCAGCCCGGTGCGCTCCACGAATTCCACAGCCTGCTTCGGGTTTGCCAGCTGCGCTTCATCTTCCGCAACCTTGACCTGATCCTCCACACCGCTGACGGTGCCCAGCTCGCCCTCGACGGAAATGTTGCCGACTTTGTGGCAGTAGTCCACCACTTCCTTGGTCTGGCGGATGTTCTCTTCGTAACCCTGCTTGGATGCATCGATCATGATGTTGGTATATCCCGCATCGGCGCACTTCTTGCAATAGTCAATTTCGGTGCAGTGGTCGAGGTGCAGCACCACCGGCACAGGTGCTTTCTCCGCAAGCGTGCGGTAGATCGCCACCATGATGTCGGTGCCGAGGAATTGCGACGGCTTGACCGAAGTCTGCACGATGACCGGCGACTTGGTTTCGACAGCCGCGTCGATCACTGCTTCGAATTGAAGCAGGTCGGTGATGTTGAAAGCGCCAACCGCATAATGGTTCTTGGCGGCTTCCACCATGATCTCTTTTGCGTTTACGATGGACATGGGTATCTCCTAGGTTAGTGAATTTTGATCTTGTCTGTTTCTTGCTTTTGATGACTCGCGGTCATCCGTTCTGAAATGAAAGTTTCGAGCCCGGCAAATCCTTTCGAGAATGCCTCCACCGTGGCAATCGTCGCTGGATGTTCGTTGAACTGTTCCAGCTCGAGCCCATTCGGGTCATATGCCTGGATGCAGTAGGGGATGTTCAACAATTTCTGCATCACATCCTTGGGAACCTCGCGCTCGATCTCCGGCTCGAAGGCGAGACCGTCGCCAATTTCGAAGAGCGGTTCCAGCACGTAGGGCGGGCAGGTTAAGACTATGTCGCCGCCGGCGAGTTTCTGCAAATCCCAGAATCTCATCTTGCCAGCCACGAGTGGCCCCACGCGCATCGAGCATGCCAGCATTTTGCTGGCGTAGCCGCCTTCGGTCAGCATCTGGTAGGCCCGCCGGAAAACAGCGATTCCGAACCAATGTTTATCCTGCCACGTCAGTCGGATGTGACGCCGTTCAGCCTGCACGTCCAGCACTTCATTCTCCGTCAGGCGGCCGATCATCATGGTGATGACGGCGCGCCATTTGCCCAGGTCCACTTTGTTTTGTTCGGCCAGCTTAATGCCTTCCATGGCGGCGTTGGCCGAGGCCAGAATCTGCGGCAGAGTGAAGCAGACGGTGGTGTTGGTGCTGATGCCCTTTGATGTCAACGTGCGGATAACAT
>JAKANW010000335.1 GCA_021823555.1 Chloroflexota bacterium | reverse complement strand
CTTTCCCTGAGCGAGCGCCAGATGCGCGCTTATCGCTGGAAGGAAATGGCTATTGTTTTTCAGGGCGCAATGAACGCCCTCAACCCGGTGATGAAAGTGGGCGACCAGATCCGCGAGGGCATGCTGCTGCATGACCTGATGGATCGTGACCAGGCCGATCAGCGCGTCGGTGAATTGCTGGAAATGGTCGGCATTTCGCGCGCACGCCGTGACCAGTATCCGCACCAGTATTCCGGCGGCATGCGCCAGCGCGCCATGATCGCCATGGCACTGGCCTGCGCGCCCGACCTGCTCTTCGCCGACGAACCCACCACCGCACTGGACGTGATGATCCAGGCGCAGGTGCTGGAATTGCTGAAAGAGATTCAAAAGGCGCTTGGACTAGCCATCGTGCTGGTGACACACGACCTGGGCGTGGTGGCCGAAGTATGCGACTCGGTGGTCGTGATGTACGGCGGCAAGGTGGCGGAATATGGCTCGGCGGAAATGATCTACAATCATCCCCAGCACCCATACACCCAGCGTCTGCTCGCCTCCTTCCCGGACCTGAACCGGTCCGCCGACCCCGCGGGGGAATCAAGCCTGGCCTCCATCCCCGGCACGCCGCCGCGCCTGACCGACCTGCCCAGCGGCTGCCGCTTCCACCCGCGCTGTGACGTGAAAATCGAAATGTGCTCGCAGTCAACCCCGCCCATGTTGGAAACCTCCCAGGGGCATTACGCAGCCTGCCATCTCTGCAAAGGCGAGGAGGCGAGCTTCTCATGAGCAACGATACCCCCATGCTGGAAGTCCACAATCTGTATAAATATTTCCCGGTGCAACAGCCCTTTCTGGATATGCTCTTGAGGCGGCCCCAGAACTTCGTCAAGGCGGTGGACGGCGTTTCCTTTACCCTAGCACGCGGCGAAGTATTAGCTATCGTTGGCGAGTCTGGCTGCGGCAAGACCACCATTGCCCGCACGCTGATCGGCTTGGAAGAGCAAACCGATGGTGAGATCAAATTCCACGGCGAGAGAGTCGGCGCGCAGGAACGTCGCAGCCGCGCCGGACTGGCCCCGCTGGAATCCGGCGCGGTGGGCACGCGCGAACAAGCCACCCTGCCGCGCATGTCCCTGAAGCGGCTGCGCCAGCAGGCCCAGATGATCTTCCAGGACCCCTACGAGTCGCTCAACCCGCGCGCCACCATCATGGAAATTGTGGCCGAACCTTTGGTTGTACACGGCCTTGCCCGCGGCCGCGAAGAACGCCTGGCGCGCGTCAAGACCGCTCTCGAAGAGGCCGGGCTGCGTCCTGCCGAGGATTACCTGCTGCGTTATCCGCACGAACTCTCCGGCGGGCAGCGCCAGCGTGTGGTCATCGCCGGCGCGATGGTGCTGGAGCCGGAATTGCTGCTGGCTGACGAGCCTGTCTCGATGCTGGACGTTTCGATCCGCGCCGAGATCCTCAACTTGCTGCACGACCTGCGCAAGAAGCGCGGCGTCAGCATCGTCTTCATCACGCACGACCTGAGCACCGTGGCTTACTTTGCCGACCGCGTAGCGGTCATGTACCTGGGGCGCATCGTGGAAATGGGATTCACCCGTGAAGTGCTCAGTTCTCCCCAGCACCCGTACACCAGAGCTTTGATCTCGGTCATCCCCGTGCCCAACCCGCGCCTGCGCCGCGAGCGCGTTATCCTGCAGGGTGAGACGCCCAACCCGATCAACCTGCCGGGCGGCTGCCGCTTCCACCCGCGCTGCCCGGTCGCCACGGATCGCTGCAAGGTGGAGGACCCGCCTTATGTGGACATCAGCCCAACTCACCGGGCAGCCTGCCTGTTGCTCACCCCCTCACCCCAGCCCTCTCCCACCGGGAGAGGGGGCAAGGCATGAACTTCGATATCACCAGCCTGCAAAACGAACGTGTCAAGTATGTGGTGAAACTGCGCGAGGATAAACGCCAGCGCCAGCGCGATGGATTGATGCTGGTGGAGGGATTCGATGAACTGACTCTGGCCCTGGCCGCAGGCTTCGAACCCCAAACGCTTCTGACCGCCCCTGAGCTTGTCTCCCGCCAAATGGAGCGAGTCCCGGCTGAGACCCTGACCGTTAACCGCGCCGCCTTTGAGAAGATGTCCTATCGCGAGAACCCCGACGGCTGGCTGGGGATCTTCCCCATTCCCAAACGATCGCTCGATGATTTGAAGTTAAGCGAATCGCCGCTGGTGATCGTGGCCGAATCGGTGGAGAAGCCCGGTAATCTGGGTGCCATCCTGCGCACGGCGGACGCAGCGGGCGTGGACGCGCTGCTGGTTTGCGACCCGCGCGTGGACTTGTGGAACCCCAACGTGATCCGAGCCAGCCGGGGTGCGGTCTTCGCGGTACCAACGGTCGAAACAGAGAACGCGTTGGCGCTGGCATGGCTGAGGTCCAGGAAGATGCGGGTATTGGCGGCCACGCCCTCCGCCAGGGAATCCTACACATTCGTAGATTTGAAACAGCCCACAGCCATCGCGGTCGGCACCGAAGATGAGGGCCTGACGGACTTTTGGATGTCGAATGCAGACGTGCAGGTTTTGATTCCGATGATAGGCAAGGTCAACTCGTTGAATGTCTCGATTGCAGCCGCACTGATCGTGTATGAGGCGGTGCGGCAGAGAGGACAACATGTTTGAGACGAAATCGCTGCCCGCAAAACCTGATGTCACCGCGCCGGACGGTTCGGATGTGCGCATCCTGCTGGCGCTGAAAGGCGGTTCGATGGCGCATTTCGAACTGGCTGTTGGCAGGACGTCAATTGCGGTGGCGCATCGTACCGTGGAAGAGATCTGGTATTTCCTGGAGGGGCAGGGGGAGATGTGGCGCAAACTTGGCGAGCAGGAAGACGTGGTGGGTGTGGAAGCGGGCGTGTGTATCAGCATTCCGGTGGGCACTCATTTCCAGTTCCGTTCGTTTGGGCCGCTGCCGTTGAAGGCAGTTGGCATTACCATGCCGCCCTGGCCGGGAGAGGCAGAAGCCTACGTTGTCCCTGGCCGCTGGAGTTGAACAGACCCCGATAGGGGGTCCCTTTTCGGAAGATTAATGATGGCTTTTGAGAGAAGCTATCCGCTTTAATGGGGGTTATAAAAGCAAATTGTAACTGCTCACCCTTGCGAAGGTTTTGCCGTATCCTGAGGCAGGTTCCAGGTGAAAATGCCGCTTGCATTCGTAATTTCGCCAGAAACGAAACCCCCGCAAGGATTGCAAATTGTACAAATTAGAAAGAGGTAGAAAAGCATGGAATCTGTGACTGAATCAACACCTGAGAAATCCTTCTTCGAGCGCCCGTACGTCCACCAGGAAATCATTCCGGTAGGCAATGGCGTCCCGTTTGGAATCGAGCGGATCTCAAATCCCAACATCGGGATTGGCGGCGCCTACGGAACCTGGGGTGAAAGTTACGATAACATCAGCCTGCCGCGCTTTATCGAAGGCCGGCTGGGCGAACCGCTCAGCAGCGGCGAGATGATGAGCCTGCGGGACCTGGGATTCGTTTACCGGCATCACATCCAGGACCTGACGCCCGAACAGGACCTCGAACTGGAACTGGAAGTGGGCGCGCGCCTACTGCGGGAGGCTGCCCTGGCCAATGGCTGGACTCCCTCTGAAGTCCAGGCGGTATTGATCGGCAACAGCGGCCCGATCTCGCGGGACTACGTCGAGCAGATCGCCCGGCGCGCCGGCATCCCCGAGAGCGCCTTGAAAGTCAGCGTGCACAAGGCCTGCGACGGGTCGGTGGGAGGCCTCAACCTGGCATTGAATCCCAACCTGGCCAGGCCCGGACAGACGAACATCGCCGAGGAATTGCTGGGCAAAAAGGTATTGGTGGGCGGTATCGAAGGGCTGAGCCGCTTTACGCGCGGCGCACGCGACAAGAACGCCCTGCAGTTGTTCGGCAACGGCGCGGGCGTGATCGGCGTCATCCCTGGCGAGACCTTGAAATTCCTGGTCGGCAAGACCTTCGAGGCCTATGACACCGAAGGCGTGCTGGCGGTGCGCATGTACTACCCGCACTCGCGCGCAGTCGGGCCGGGCGAGACGCGTGTGGAAGTCTCGCAGGTTGGGCAGTCCATCCGCGTGGCCGGCATGATGCACGAGCCGGATGACGGTTCGTCCATCGAAATGGCCGGGCCGATGGGCATGGTCAAGCTGTTCGTGCGCAGCGGCGTGCAGGTGGTGACCGAGGTGTTCGAGTCCTACCAGCGTTTGATGGAGAAGCTGGGCACGCCCGGCAAGGAGATCGCGGTGGCGATCGTGCACCACGCCAATTACAAGATCAACAAGCTGAAGGAAAAGCACCTGGCCAACCTGGGCATCAGCTTCCCCATGCCCTGGCTGCTGAACGACTTCGGCAACGTCAGTGCGGCCTCCAACATGATCGCCTTCCTGCGCCAGTTGCCCAGCCTGAAGCCCGGCGACCACATCCTGTTCGATGGCTTCGGCGCAGGCACGTATTACGATGTGCTGGCGGTGGCGATGGGCGGGGCGTAGTTCACCATAAAAGACCTGACAGGTTTTAATTCTCAGGTTTGGTCAAACCTGCAAACCTGACTGTCAAAATCCTCGACTTGACGGTTATATTAGACTTCCGAGGTCTTGAAGACCTCGGAAGTTTTGTTATTCCAGAAAATCATCTCCCTCCGCCGTGATTTTCATTCTCTTGACCCGAGCCCCAAGC
>JAKANW010000334.1 GCA_021823555.1 Chloroflexota bacterium | reverse complement strand
TTCAATCCACGTGCCATTCTTTTCGAACATGGCATGGTCTTTGATCCAATCGACCAGTTTGGTCTTGATGCCCTGACATTTCAAGGGCGGGACGTTTACCGTCATTTCTGCGCCCGCCTGTTTTTACGCGCCGGTTTGCGAACCATCGGATTAGCAAGTTTTGGATTTTTGCCTCGATAAGCGAGATAATCTTTGAGCAAAGTAATTTTCTTTACTTTGCCATCCGGCAATGTCATCTGGTTCTTTCCATAATTCATCCAATATTCATCGAACCATTTCTCGCCGAGTTTCTTGAAAACGCCATTGCCTTCCAAGATGTCGCTGATCTTGGTAATGCTGCCAATGTTGGCTGTGTTTGAACTGCCTTGATAATCGCTGGCAATCTCCCATTTTTCGTGAACGAAAAACTCAAAGTCACCAATGACAGACGCGATGGATTTCAATTCATCCAGTTGATAGGTTCTCGTCTCGTCACTTCTCTCAGAACCGGAACGCGAGTAAATAATTCCCAGGCAAAAATGTCCGAGATATTCACCGTAAGGGAATTGGATATTTTTATTGCTCTTACGATTGATGAAATACTGACCGTGTGAACCCAACGTAAACCCATTGCAGAATTCGGGATTATCAGGAAGACGATAGGTGGTTTTTAAATCCACAGCGAATTTGATGCTCTCGTCATCTGCCTTTACAAAGGTCAAATCTGGATAATAATTTTGCTGTTCAGCCAAAACAATTCGATAGTTGTGTTGGTTGGCAAACTCAAGCAAC
Organism: Chloroflexota bacterium; assembly: GCA_021823555.1. The sequence goes on along the minus strand of JAKANW010000334.1, from coordinate 3,937 downwards.
CTAGGGAAAAGATGGATTTCGAGAATCTTGGAAACTATTTTTGTGTCCGCAGAAATCGTGTAAATATTTCGGAACACATCAATAAACCCCTTGATTGTCCACTGATCGTCGGGGGTGGAAACATGATTTTTAAGAGTCTCAACGAACTCGGTTAGAGCCTGTTTGAATTCCGCCTTGGATTGAGCCGTTTTTTGCTTTGGCATCTTCGTCTCCGTGACGGGATTATACATCACGAACACATTCGGCATGTCATAGAGCGATTGATTAAAAATCAGCCGCTCCGCGAGGAGCGGCCATTGAATTATTTGCAATCGTATAGAGTCTGTCTACTGTCACGTGGATTGAACTGATTATCTGAGGACAGGTCAACCGGTTGACAATGAGCCTGCACCCACTGCGTGATCTCGCGCTGGCCGCCGCCGGGACCATTGAGGCCCGCGCCGAGCAACACAAAGCGCAGTTCGCCGCGCTGCACATAGCCCGCGAATTGGTCGGCGGTCAGGATCGGGTCGGAGCCGGAGAATCCGCCGATGGCCATGGCCGCCTTGCCAGTTTCGATGATGATCGGAGCCACGGCGTTGGAGCTCATGCCTGCTACGATAAAGGTCTCGCCATGATAATTTGCTGCAAGGTATTGGATCAGGGCGTTGTCATTCCCGGCAACCGCAGGGATTTGAAAACTAACCAATTGGCGGTTATCATCCACGCGTGGCTGCGAGGCAGGGACGTTCCTGCGCAGCAGTTCAGGCCCGGCATACGGAAGGGCCACGTCATTGCCGGCCAGCGGCGTGGTGGACCACAGCACGGGCGCGGCCAGCAAAGCCACCAGCCCGACCATGACCATTTGACGCGTCCCCTGCCGCAGCAGAGGCGGGACAAAACGCATCAGCATCAAGCCCAGGCCTGCCACCGTACCGAACAGCAGGGTCAACACGACGGCCCAACCCGCCCAACCTGCCCAATAGCGCGCCATGATGGTCGCTTCAAAAGCTGCGCTGGCGACGATCCCCAATGGCAGCAGCCAGCCTGACCAGCGCCCGGCCGCGAAGTCGCGCGTCAGAACCACCAGCCCGCCCGCCACCAATGCAGTCACTGCGGGAGCCAACATCTCCAGATAGTAGCGGTGGAACAACCCCGCGTAACTGAAAAAGATCGCCATGGGAACCAGCCACAATCCCCAGAAAAGTGCAGACTGCAATTCAGCATTGAGCGGCCAACTCCACCTCTTGCGGAAGATCAAAGCCAGCAGCATGACCAGCGCCAGCGGCAGCAGCCACGTCACTTGCCCCGCCAGTTGTTCGGTGAACAGGCGGAAAGGCCCGGCCTGCCCGGTCTCGTTGGCGCCGGGGCCTGGATTCCCCGGCCCGCCGGGCTGACCGTTCCCCGGGCCGAACTGCGGAGCAGCCGCGCCGTCTGCGCGCGGGGGAGGCGGGAAAGCTCCCTGAGGCTGGTCGCCCGGATTAAACGGAGGCAGGCCGAGGGGCGGCTGGGAATCGATCCGCGCGGGCGCGGAGTTCGCGGCCGGGCCGCGTCCGCGCTGGGAACTGAATCCAAACCACGAGACGATTTGTCCCAGGCGTTCCGCACCGTTGTGACCGGCAATCAGCTCCATTACAGTGTTGTCGGTGCTCGACCCCACGTATGGACGCTGGTCGGTCGGCGTGGCATCCACGACCAGTACCCAGGCAAATGAAATGACCAGAATAACGACAGTCGCCACAGCCAGGTGCGCAAGTTTCTTCAGCCAGGTGGTGCGGGCCGCCAGGAAATACAGACCGTAGAAGGCCGGCAGGATCATGTAGGCCTGCAGCATTTTGATGTTGAAGCCGAGGCCGATCAGCGCCGCGCCGAGCGCCAGCCAGAGCCACGAGCCGCGTTCCACGGCCAGCATCAGCGCCGCAGTTGAAAGCAGCAGCGTCAGCAGGAGCTGGCCGTCAATGGTGTTATTGCGTTCGGCAGCCACAGCAATGGGTGTGACCGCCAGGATAAACGCGGCCAGCAAGCCCGCGCCCGGCCCGAAGACGCGCCGCACCAGCCAGTACAACACCAGGCACGAAAGCACGCCCGCCGCGATCTGCGGCAGCATCAACGCCCAACCCTGGAAGCCAAAGATGGCCGCGTTGGCCGCCTGGATCCAAAAGCCGAGCGGCGGTTTATCCACGCTGACAAAGCCGGCCGGGTCGAACGATGCGAAGAAGAAATTCTTCCAACTCGTCAGCATCGAGAAGACGGTGGCGGCGTAGTATGTGTTGCCATAACCTATCGCGCCGATGTTGAAGGCGCGGAAGAATAGCGCCACGGCTAATACGCCGATCAACGCCAGGTAGTGAAAGATGCCGGGTTTGCGAATGCTCATGGTTTGCTCCTTTGGTCGGATTTCCACCTTAATGAAACCATACAGGAGTTATTCAGGTTTAATGAGGATGTAAAATTTTTGTAAATTCAAGCCTGCTTGTGACTGCCCAGGTTGTGCGTCGCATAGCATGGGGCCATGTTTAATGGATGCTCCTCAAGCGAAGACCAAGCCCATTTAAGCGGTTTCGTCTCAAAAGGCAGATGCGACGCGCTCGCGGGTGAACAGTTACACCTGCTTTTGCAGAAACGTAGCCAGATTCCCCGGCGTGGGCGGCATGAAATACAGGAAGATCAACGCCCTTTTATCGAACCGGGCGGGTTCCCAATCCGGGAAGTCAAACGAGATGGTCACCACGCGCGCGCCGGGTTTCAGTTGCTTTTCCAGTTGAGGGGCCAGGCGCGGGACGTAATCAGACGTTAGATACGCGAAGACCACATCCGCATCACCCAGGTCAGACTTGAAGAAATTGCCCCGCTTCACGCGCACCCGTGACCTGACTCCGTTAAACAGGCTGTTTGCCCACGCCTGGACGCATTGCACCGGTCCCGCGTCGATGCCAACCGCCTGCGCCCCAAACTCGCGCGCCGCGATGACCAGCACGCGCCCGTCGCCCGAACCGAGATCGTAGAGCGTCTCGCCGGGCTGCAGGTCGGCCAGTTTGAGCGCCCTGCGGATGCGGTCGCGTTGTGTGGGCGTAGGCGGCAGTCCATACGCATACGGGATGAGGTAGGCTGCCAGTACGATCAATATCCAGAAACCAGCCAGGGCGACAAGGATCCAATAGATGAGTTGGAACATGTTTAAGAGTATGAATTTCAGAGCGGAGAGGCGTTCCTGACAAGGCCAGTGTACCATCCTTGCGCCCAGCCTGCGCATGGGATTCGCCCATCCCTCTGAATCGATCTCATAGAATCTTCAATGGGCCGGGTTTTATTCATTCCAATCCACTCCCTTCTGTGGTAAATTCCACTCAAATTCAGGAGGCATCCAATGGAAGTTCTTGGCATTGACGTGGGTGGTTCGGGCATAAAAGGCGCGCCTGTGGATATCGAAACAGGCAAGCTGCTGGCAGAGCGACTGCGCATCAAGACACCAAAGAATGCGGAGCCCCAGCCCGTCGCAGGTGTGGTCACTCAAATCGCCCAATCCTTTAACTGGAAAGGCCCGATCGGGATCGGTTTCCCGGCGCCCATCAAAGCGGGTGTTGCGATGATGGCGGCCAACGTCTCAGAGAAGTGGATCGGTACCAATGCCGATGACCTGTTCACCAAAACAACAGGCTGTGACTGCACCATGATCAACGATGCCGACGCGGCAGGCCTGGCCGAAATGGCCTTCGGCGCAGGCAAGGGGCAATCAGGGACGGTCATCATGGTCACCCTGGGGACAGGCATTGGCTCCGCGATTTTCTATCGCGACCAACTCCTGCCCAATACAGAGTTCGGTAACAAAGAAATCAAAGGGGAGGAAGCCGAACGGCGCGCTTCCGACGCGGCCCGCCAGCGCGAAGATCTATCCTGGAAAAAGTATGCCAAGCGCTTGAACCGCTATTTCATGACGATGGAGAAACTGTTCTGGCCA
>JAKANW010000333.1 GCA_021823555.1 Chloroflexota bacterium | reverse complement strand
TAGCTCTTTCGGTGGTGATTCTGTTTATCAACCTGTTCCGCAGCGCCCGCCTGGGCGTGCTGGCGACCGGCAATGTGTGGGATTCACGCTCGCCCGAGTGGCAGGTTCCCTCGCCGATGCCAGCCCATAATTATGACCGCCCCTTCGAGGTGGTCGGCGAACCTTATGATTACGGTCTGCCTGGTTCGCAATATGTCAAATTCGCCGATAGTGAATAACGGGTAGGGACTCTCATGACACATACACAAGATAAATCTGCAGCCATGCGCCAGGGAATTTTGATCTTCGTTTACCTGGCAGTCCTGACACTGCTTGAGTTTTTTATCGCTGTGACAATGGACAATGTGCCCTTGCTGGTGGTGATCGCCCTGGTGAAGGCAGGCCTGGTGATGTATTACTACATGCACATCTACCGGCTAAATAACAACGATGAGGGAAGCGACCCTCATAGCCATGAATACAAGACGAACACAAACCGACTTGGCTTATGGCTGTTCCTGTTATCCGACTCTTTTGTGTTCGGTGGTCTGATGGTAACCCGCATAAACCTGCTGGATCTCACCCGCCCGCCGCTGAACCAGCTTCTGGGATTGGCCGTAACCAGCGTCCTGCTCATCTCATCCTTCTTCATGAACCGCGGCGAAGTCGCCATGGAACATGGCGACCGCAAAGGATTTTTGGTTAATACTGTCGTGACTCTCATCCTGGGTCTTACCTTCCTGCTGGGAGTGGTCGCTGTGGAATGGCCGTTTGCAATCAACGAAGGGTTGACCCCTTCTTCCGGCGCGGCCGGCGCAGTTTTCTTCATGATGACAGGTATGCACGCTTTTCACGTGCTGACCGGCGTGATCTTCCTGTTGGTTGTCTTGCGCAATGGCGCACGCGGCGTCTACTCGGAAGAGAAGCACTGGGGAGTGGAGGCCGCGACCGTTTACTGGCATTTCGTAGATGTTATCTGGATTTTCTTCTACCCGGCCCTCTATCTGATTGGAAATCTGGTATAAGTCATCTATAAGTGATCGTTGAAAAGTAACCTCGGGGCGGCCAGCGGGTCGCCCCGATTTTCGGAGGTGAAATGGATCGCAGGATAATGTGGGAGGCCTTGGATCCCTGGCATCACGATGGACACCGCAGGGAAATTTGCGCCTGTCCTACGCGTTCAATCTGCCGCAGGATATTGTAGTTGTATGCGATCTCAACCTGCTCCTTGTTTCAAAAGGATAGTGACATGAACCTAATAATGGCCAAGCGCATTGGCATTTCCCTATTGATAGGGTTGATATTGGGCGTTATCATCAGCGAAACAGCGTTCTACTTCTGGCACGACACTTCCCGTCCACCAGAAGTGATCCAACTGGTCATCCCAGCCGGCACAGCGCAGCGGGTGGCAAACGGACAACAGCCCCCCTCCATCCCTTCATCCATGTCCTTCGTAGTAGGTGATGTGCTGGAAGTCAAGAACGAGGATTCGGTCAACCATCAACTTGGCCCGCTATGGATCCCGGCAGGAACCACTGCCAGTTTGCACCTGAACACAATTGAAAGCTACGCCTATACCTGCTCCTTCCAGCCAAAAAAAATCTTCGGCCTGGACGTTCAAGAGCCGCTGACGCTCGGAACGCGGCTGCTGGGAATATTTTTTGCCGGCGTACCGCTGGGTATGTTGATCGCCATCTACAGCAGCATGAGCGGCCCAAAGAAAAAAACAGCAGAGCTATTGCCGTAGGAGAATCATCTTGCTCCCCATTCTTAAAGCCATGTTTTCGCGCAAGTGGATCCTGGCAACCTTGTTGGTCCTTGCCGGCAGCGCTTTGTGCGTCCGGCTTGCAATTTGGCAGTGGGACCGCCTCCAGCAAAGGCGCGCTTTCAACGCTCATTATTTTCAAGAACGCTCCCTGCCGCCCCTGGACTTGAACTCCGCTTCCTCCGGGGACTTGACCGGCATGGAATATCGGGACGCAACAGTCAAGGGCAGCTATGATTTCAAAAACCAGGTTGCCCTGCGTAATCAATATAACGACAGTATCTTTGGCTATCATTTGCTCACACCGCTTAAATTGCAGGATGGTTCCGCCATCCTGGTGGACCGCGGCTGGATTCCAGCCGACGGGAACGCAACGCCCGCCGATTGGCGCAAATATGATGTGGCAGGCGAGGTTACCTTGAGCGGCATCCTGCGCCTGGGTCAGACCAAACCAGAACTCGGGGGAGTGCCGGATCCAGCTTTGAGTCCGGGGCAGACGCGTCTCGATTTCTGGAATATCGTCAACCTGGAGCGGATCGCCCTGCAAGTCCCGTACCCCCTCTTGCCTGTTTATCTCCAGCCTAATGTGGACCCGGCTGATACGACACCGCCGATTCCCTACCAGCCGGTCGTTGATACCAGCGAGGGGCCGCATCTGGGCTACGCCGGGCAGTGGCTTATTTTTGCCTCGCTGTTATTTTTTGGCTACCCATTGATTTACCTGCGAAAGCAGATCAAGCCGGAAAAATGAAATATTCCCTATCCTCTTCGTTTGCACGCCTGGCGCTGGCTTTTATGTTGGCCGTATTTGTGTTGGTGGCAGTGGGCCGTCTCGTCACGGTGACGGGAGCAGCGGCACTTTGTTCCGGTTGGCCGTTGTGCACACCAACCGTTCCGCTGGGATGGCTGCAATTGTTACACCGTTTCCTGGTAGCCGTTGCGTCCGTCCTGGTGATCATCCTTTTTCGCAAAGCCTGGCGTGAACAGAGGAATGAAACAGTCATCCTCCCACTGACTACGGTAACAACCGTGCTTTTCTTTGGGCAGGCGTTTGTGGGTTCGATGGAGGTCACGCATAACTTTCCCATCCACCTGGCGATTTTACACGGACTGACTGCCAGCGCCCTGATGATTTCGCTGGCTCTTCTGACCTTTGTCTCCGGCGTGATTGGAAAAGACCCCGCTTCCGTCCCCGCCCTGGACTGGCGCCAACGCCTGAGAGATTTCTTCACGCTGACGAAACCGCTCATTGTCGGCCTGCTATTGGTAACCACCTATGCAGGTCTGGTGGCGGGCGGCAAAGCCTGGCCGTCTTTTGGGCTGGCCTTCTGGACCATGCTGGGCGGCGCGTTGGCGGCAGGCGGTTCATCGGCTTTGAATCAATACATTGATCGTGAGTTGGATAAGAACATGCAGCGCACATCCAGGCGGCCTTTGGCAGCAGAACGCTTGACCGCCGCCGAGGGGCTGTCCTTTGGCCTGGCGTTGTGCCTGACCAGTTATTACATCCTGGCGGGCTTCGTCAACCTGCTGGCAGCCCTGCTCTCGCTGACAGGCATTTTCTATTATGTATTTTTCTACAGTGTTTGGCTGAAGAAAGCGACCGTGCAGAACATCGTCATCGGCGGCGGCGCAGGGGCCATCCCGCCCATGGTAGGCTGGGCCGCGGCCACCGGCAGTCTGAACTGGGCCGCCTGGATCTTGTTTGCCATTGTCTTTATGTGGACGCCGCCGCATTTCTGGGCGCTGGCCATCGTCCGCCAGAAGGATTATGAAAAGGCGGGCGTGCCAATGCTGCCCGTGGTGCGCGGGGAGGAAGAGACCCGCCGCCAGATATTGCTCTATACTTTCGTCCTGGTGGCAGTCACACTGTTGCTGCCGCTTTTGAAGATGGCAGGCGCGCTCTACCTGGTCTCAGCCATTCTTTTGGGGTTGGCGCTCATCTACGCAGCCTGGAGGCTGTGGCGCGTACCGGGCAACAAGGTGGCCTGGAGAATGTATCGCTGGTCCAGCATATACCTGGCTTTTATTTTCCTGGCCTTAATGCTGGATGCAGTATTTTATCGAGCGTTATAGCGGGCGTTTTACGGAAGTTTTGAAAAAAGATAAACTCGCAGGTCGCCCCAGTTCTGGACTTCGACTTGCGAATAGTGTTCCATCAGCCAGGTAAGTTGAGGGTGCCGCGCATAACCTGCCTGAACGTATTCCTGATTCGATTGGTCGAAGATGATAAACCAGACGCGCTGCGCATTCCCTGCCGCGGATTCGATATCCGGTTCCGCTATCAAACCGAGGACCTGCTGCGTGGCCGGAGCGAGCGTATCCACGCTGCTGCCGGGCGGATCGCCCACGTAGGTTTGCGCCAGATCGCGGTCATAATACACCGCCGGCAGCATGGACAGTTTATTGGAGTGAACGATCACATCGCCCGGCTGCTCCCTGGCTTGCAGGTTTTCCATCAAGGCTTGATAGGGTGCGTAGGGAAATCCCGCGTATGTCACATGCTCGTAAATCCCCATGCCGAAACCCACCAGGAGCAACCCACCAATGACGAATTGGATTGGGCGCGGCAATTGTGTCTCAATCAGCGCCCAGGCCAGCCAGATGCAAAAGATGGCTGCTGATGGCACCAGTGCTCTTTCCAGATATACCGGTTTCCATTGCGAGAACAAAAACAACAGGATGGGAGGCGCGAAGGCCAAATACAGTACCCACAGTCCCGGCTGAAGACTCGCTTGCTTTTGACGCGCCGCGCGGAATGTTTGCCATAAAGCAATTGCAACGACAAGCAGGGAGATGAATAAGCCAATCATAAGCCAGGCATCTGGTAGCGGCAGGTTGGCGACGAAAAACAACAGGAGGGTGAACAGCCGGTACAAACCGGGCTTCTCGACCCAGTAGGCCTGGTTCACCTTTGCAAACTGGGCAGGCAGGTGGATCAACCAGGGCAGGTAGAGCAAAATCGCCAGAAG
>JAKANW010000332.1 GCA_021823555.1 Chloroflexota bacterium | reverse complement strand
CCCGTCAAACACGGTGCGCGTGTCAGCGGGGTGGCGGCGGGAGCGGCAGGTCCAACGCAGCCTGCCCCTGGTCCGGCACCGTGACGCTGGAGATGACACTCCCAAAACGCGGGTCCACCACGCCCGCGTCCCCCTGGTTGGCCCAGACCACAATCAACTGCGGCTGGGTGCTGTTGACGTTGAGCTGGTCCACCTTGCAGGTGAATGCCCCCACGACAGCCGGGCCGGGGTCCTGCTCCAATCTCACAAAACCAACCAGGTGCCTACCAGCAACCCCATCAAACGCGCCAAGGCAATTTGGCCCGAGAACATGGAAGCAGCTGCCAGGAAGGTGGCAACAATGGCAGATATTCCGGTTGCCAGCCCATCCATGCTATCCACAAAATTAAAGGCGTTTGTCGTCCCAACCAACCACAACAGTGTAAATAAGATATTCAAAACCTTGAGGATAATAGGCGCCAACGGCAAGATCTCGGGCTTCAGGAAATTAACTTGAAAACCCATGAACACCAATAACCCTGCCGCGATAATCTGACCACTCAGTTTGATTGAATATGGCAAAGGATGACGGTCATCCACGAGACCTGTCAGAAAAACGATCGTCAGCGGAAGAAGCAATTTCCACAGATTATCCAGGTCAGAATGAAAAACCCAAAAACCAATCACCAACGCCGGAAAGAGCGCCAACCCACCCGCCAATGGCACAGGTTCGGCGTGTTGTTTGTGCGGAAGTATTCCCGGGACATCAATCAAGTTAAATCGCCGGGCAAGCCAAATACCGGCCCAGCTCGAGAGGAATGTCAAAAAAATGCCCAGCAGAATGGACTCAAAGATGGAGAGAAAAAGGGGAAGCATCGTAATCTTTCAAGCCAATGGGGATATTAGAATCAGGAAGGTATTATACTCCAGCCCCTTCCCTGCCCCTTTTTCAGTTGCTATAGCACTTACTGGTCACCGGAGAAAAGTCATATTGGTTGGGCACCGGCGAAAAGTAACTAGCGTCTGGCAACAGTTGGAAGTTGCCTCCTAGATACAGGTCAAAGACCAGCCGAAAAGTGTTGACCGGCGTGATGGTGCTCGTCACCGCGTCGGCGTGACCCGGCAGGTAGTACGCGTTCAGAATCGTCATGTGGCGGTCAGTAGGTTGAAGCCACGGACCATGATCGCCCTGGATGATAATGACCGGCGGAATCTTGGACTGCGCAATAATCTGCTTCACGATCTGCGTGATTGCACGGTTGGCATACGTCACCTGCATGGTGTAGCCGGCCGCAAATGGTTTGGGGGTATATTCATTGTTCTTATCCAGGTAGATAGTGGGGTCGGTCTTCCCGCCATCCGCGGAAAATACGAACGGCGGGTGCGGCAGGATGATGTGTGCAAAAACAAACTTTGGCCCGTTCACCTTCGGCAGGGTCGGCAGGGTATCCAGCACAAATTGAGTCCGTTCGCGATAACGGTTGAAGCCATTGGCATCCACGTTCACCCAACCTTCGTCCTGCGCGGCGCGCATGGCGGTCGTGTCCAATAATAGCGCCTCGAACTCCGTCATTCCCAACGCCAGCGGATTGGGCTCGAGATATATGTCGGCATTATCCAGCTCAGACCAGGGATACCCCGTGGCGAAGGCCACTGTTTTGTAGCCGCGCCGCTTCACGTAATCCATCACCGCGTTATAGCGCAGCAAATTCCAAGCCGGCAAACGCGCCAGACTGCCGCGCTGGATGCCCGGGTCCAGATCGCTCGTCAAGTAGGCCATGTTGAGCGACGACGCCAGCGAAAGTTCGGTGCGCGTGTAATTGCTCATACTGCACTGCGCCACGGAGAATCCCATCTGCTCCAGACCGTTGAGGAACGGCGTATTATCATAACCGTAGGCCATTTTGAGCGTATCGGCGCGCGTGTACATATCCAGGATGATGTAATAAATATCTGGTTTCGGACCCTCGAACGTCACAGCCGGCGCACTGGCTTTCACCTTCGGAGCATTCGACACGTCCATCTGATACCAGGCAATCTGCGCGGCAGAAAAAATCACCAGCGCCAACGAGACAAGGTTCAACGACCCGGCCCACGCTTCAAATCGGACCTTGGGCCGGCTCCCCGCGAACAAACCCAACGCGGCCAACAGAAGCGCCGCGCCGCCCAAAATGGAGGTCTTCGCGAGCGGCGAATCGATCTTCAACAAATAATTGTACACATGGCCGTAGATCGAAAACAGAATAATCCAAATCGTGGCAACGAACGCGGCGCGGTACCAGTCCCGCAGCAGCAGGCGAAACAATCCCACCAAAACAGCTGCGCCCGCCACCGCCGCCAACAACGGACGCACTCCTGCTATCAATCGCACTTGCCCTAAGTTGGAGGCCAAGAGATAAAGCACGGGGTAAACCGCGAACAGGAACGGATACCAAATAAAACCTTTGAATTTCTTCATCATTTTCCTCGAGAAAGAAACCAGATACCACCAGGAAACCTGGCTTCTTCGAATTTATTTTCCGCAATACCAACTCAGCGCGGAGGAGGCCAATTCCGGCTTCATGGAACCCGTCTGCGCCATTTTGGTCAAAATCGCGCAGGCCTGCTGTTCCAAAAACGGATCCGCGCCCAGGATGGTGGAAAGATGCTTCAAATCCTTATCGCGGCCCAGCGCAGCATATGCCTGCATGAACGGGAACCACTCCACGCTGTCGGAGGGATAAAAGCCCTTTTTCAAAGCCTCGTCACCCAACGCGGCGACTTTCTGCCAATCGCCCTGTTGGCGCGCCAGCGACGCCTGCTCGTAATACCAGCACCACGCGTGCGGCGGCTCCGGCCCGAACACAAACGTATTCATCGCTGGGTGGCTGCCATCTGGGATCACATCTTCCAACTTCGAAGTGTGCGCCACCAACATAATACGCGAGTCATCACTAGCCGAAAGCTCGGGCTGTGACCCATCCAGCACGCGCACGCAACTGTCAAAACCGGCCTGGGTCAGCACCAACACATTGCCGAAGTCCATCACGATATGTGTATTGCGCCGGTCGGGCGTATCGGCGCCTTTGCCAGTCAAGATGCGCGTCAGGTTATCAGGGGTGAGCAGCACGCCAGAAATGGGCGCTTCCGCCGGTCCTTTGATCTGCGGCTGCGGATTATAGATCAAATTGGCCGCGCCCCACAAGAAGTAATCCTCCTGCAGGGGTGCAGGATAATAGGCGGTCAGCGTCGTGCCGGCGCGCAACTGCGGAGCGCGCCACGAAACCTGCCACCAAAACTCGTTCATGGTCTGCGTGTTACGCGCTGCGATGGCGCCATTGGCAAACTGCGTCCAGACCGAAGCGGCAATCAAAAGGCCCGCCAACGCCCACCGCAAACGCGGCGCAGCAAGATAGCTCAACAAAGCGACCATCACCATCGCCGCGCCCGCCGAACTGGCCAGTGTGTAGCGCGAGAGTGAGAAAAACTCCACGTGACGATTGGCAAGGATGACCGGGACGAGTCCCGCCACCGCACTGACCAACCCAACCCACCCCATCTCGGCCCGCCAATCACTCCCGTTCGCTTCGCTCTCAGCCTTTGGCTGCTCGGCCCGCCCAAGGATGACCACCACCCCCACAGCGACCACCGCCGCCAGCCCAATGCCGATCCACGTTTGGGTGAGGCGCTGGTTGAAAGCCAGATTATAGAGAGGCACGCCCCACGCCAGGAAAATGACGTTGAGCGTATCCTGCATGAAGCGCGCCAGCCACCACAACCCGGTTTGGGCCGGGGAGGTCACTACCGCGCCAAGCTGCAAACTCACGTCGGTGGCGCTGCGCGTGCTGGTGAAGAAAAACAAACGCCATATGAGGAACAACTCCGGGCCAAAGGCAAATGGCAGCCATTCTCCGATGGTCGGCCAAATGCGAGTGCGCAGGTCGAAGTTCCGGCGCAGCATTCCCATGAAACCGGGCTTTGTTGCCGGTTCTGGAAGCGCCGCTTGGCGTTTCACCACGAGGTAAACGCTCAGCAAGCGCAGTGCTTCCAAACCGAGGTAGTAATCGATCAGGCCGAGATAGAACCACGCCAGCAGAATGGAGAGCAGCGTATAGATCACCCGCACATACATCTTTCCGGCGTGCAGTGCGGCGACTGTCAACGCGAGGGAGAGGGTCGCCGCGAATAGTGCAATAATCTGCGACTGGTAGTCCACAGGGTTGGGTTGCGAGAGAAATCCGGGGTAGAGCAGGAAAAGCAGGGAGATAAGCAGATTGGGAATTCGGTTTCCAACGAACGCGGCATCCAAAGTCTCCCGATTGCGAGCAACATCTGGAGACGCTGCAGTCCGCCGGCGGCCCGGCCACAACTGGTTCAACAGCCAAAATAGGCTCGCCGCGCTGAGCAGGCGGAAGGCATACATGGTGAGGTGATACGGCAGTGGATTGTCGCCGAAGAGACTGTATTCCGGTGCGAGCACGTATGCACGCAAGGGGCGGTCGCGTTCATAGGCAGGGGCAAAATAGGCTGGCCCGCGCACGTGTGCGCCGTACACCAGGTACCAGTCATCGTTGGAGAATCCGATCTGGGTGACGAAGGGGAGGTAGGTCAACGCGGAAGCGAGGAGAAGGATCAAAAACGGGAGCCATTTTGAGGTCAGGTGCGAGCGCATATTACCTCCGACTCATCAAGAAGTCACAAATTGCAAAGTCGAGTTCCTCGTCAATATCCCAGGCTTCGTCGGCGTCAATCTCGAACATGAGCGGTTTGTCGCCG
>JAKANW010000331.1 GCA_021823555.1 Chloroflexota bacterium | reverse complement strand
GTAATCCTTGTGGGCACGATGGGGATCACCATCATAAGGAATTCCCTCCTGGCAAACCAATCGCAATTGGAGTTTTGGGCAATTATCCTGCCTGCCCTGGATAGCCTAAGGCGCGGTACGATAGTAGCAGGAGTAGGAGTAATTGCCATTGGGCTGATCCTGGGATTTGTTGTTTCGCGCGCATTGACAAACCCGCTGAACAACCTTGCTGAAGCCTCTGCCAAGATCGCGGCAGGCGTCCTGGAGGCCCGCGCCAAAATTTTTACTGAAGATGAAATTGGACAATTGGGGAAGACGTTCAATCAAATGGCCGGGGAATTACAGGGAATCGTTGGACAACTGGAAACGCGTGTATCCGACCGTACGCGTGACCTGGAGCGGCGGGCCATTCAATTACGGACAGCAGTTGAGATCGGCAATACCGCTGCACAATTACGCGATCTAAACCAATTGCTATCCCAGGCAGCAGGGTTGATCAGCGAGAGGTTTGGCTTCTACCACGCTGGCATCTTCCTGCTGGATGAACGGGGAGAATATGCAGTTTTAAGCGCATCCAATAGTACTGGCGGACAGCGCATGTTGAAACGCGGCCACCGCCTGAAAGTCAGCGAAGTTGGCATTGTGGGCTACGTCACCGGGACAGGTGAACCCCGCATTGCGTTGGATGTTGGACGGGATGCAATCTTCTTTGACAATCCCGACCTGCCGGACACGCGTTCTGAAATGGCTTTACCTTTGGTGATTGCCGGAAAAATTCTGGGCGCCCTGGATGTACAAAGCACTGAAGAGGCAGCTTTTAGCGAAGAAGATATAGAGACATTACAAATACTGGCCAACCAGCTGGCCATCTCCATTGAAAATGCCCGCCTGTTCGAGGAGAACCAAAAAAGCCTGGAAGCGGTCCGTCGCGCCTATGGAGAGTTGAGCCAAGGCGCATGGAAGCGGTTGCTGAAAGGTACAGATATCGGCTTTATCGGTCTGGCGCAAGGCAGCGTCATTCCCACGTCGAAAACGGAAAATCACTCCCAGGTTGCCCTGGAATCCGCAGACCATCCGGTCCTTTCAGAAGACGGCAAAACATTGTATGCGGCTGTCCAGGTTCGCGGCCAGGTGATCGGAAAAATTCGCTTGAGCAAGCCTGAACAGGCTTCTGCCTGGAATACAGACGAGATTTCCGTAATCGGCGCACTCACCAGCCAATTGAGCAACGCGGTGGAAAGCGCGCGGCTTTATGAAGAAGCGCAACGCCGGGCTACGAATGAACGCCAGACGGCGGCTATCGTCAACCAAATCCGCAGTTCCAGTGTAACCAGCACAATTTTGCAGAATACCATCCGGGAACTTGGCAAGACACTCGGCGCGACCCGAACCTATATTCAAATTAGCGTGCCATCCACGGACCAAAACAGCCCCTCCAAGAAGAAAGTTGAGAGATAGCTCATGAGACTCTCGCGAAAAATCCTGGTCCCAACCCTGATCGGTTTCACCCTGATTCTCGCCGGGCTGTTTTTCTATAGCTATTTCACAAACCAGGCGGATAACAACAGCAGAGATCAAGAGGACAGCCAGCAGGCAGAGGAATTTTTTAATTCGGAAATCCACAGCGCCAGTGACTTTGCTCTGGGCCTCGCCATCCAGGCTGCAAACGATCCAGCCATCCAGGCCGCATTTGCGGCCCACGACCGCCAAAAACTCATGGACTTGACCCTCAAATCCTACCAGGTCCTGGACAAGCAATTCGGCGTCCCGCAATACCAGTACCACTTACCCCCTGCCATATCGTTCCTGCGGCTTCATGATCCCGCCAAATTTGGGGACGACCTTTCCTCCTTCCGTGGAACTGTTTTACAAGTGAACCGCACCTTACAACCTGTGGTTGGATTGGAAGTAGGCCGCGGCGGGCTGGGAGTGCGCGGCGTCGTGCCCGTGTTTTACCAGGGGCAACACATTGGCTCGGTTGAATTTGGTACAAACGTAAGCGATGCCCTGTTGAATAAACTCAAGAGCGAATATGGGCACGATTGGCGCGTCTTGCTCACGCGCGAATCATTATCGCTTGCCACACTGGAAGACATCAATGCCCTAAAGCCAGGGCCGACATCCGATCTACTGATCCTGGCAACCACAGGCAATACCATATTTGCGTCCCCGGGCACTTACGCACAGGTGCTCGCCAACGGTGAAAGAACAATTTCACAAGCCCGCGAAGCACGAAACCAGAATTACAGCATTACCACGCTGCCGCTCCGGGATTACTCTGGCAAAATCATCGGGGTGGTGGACGTGGTTACCGACCAGTCAGCCGCCGCCCAGGCCCAGACGGCTCGTATCCTCTTCGGCATCCTGGCCGCAGGAGCAGCATTAGCGATAGGTGCTTTTGCATTGGTTTCGGCAACTCAACGTGCCCTAACCCCCCTCGATGATTTGACCAAAGCAGCCGCGACCATTGCAAGCGGAGACCTTACAAAAGAGGTCACGGTCAATAGTGATGACGAAATTGGGCATTTAGGGGTGGCCTTCGACAAAATGAGAGCCCAGTTACGGGAACTGATTGCAAACCTGGAACAACGCGTGGAAGAACGCACCAAAGACCTGGAGCGCCGCACGCGGGAACTGGAAGCTGCCTCCGTTGTTATGCGCGATATCGCATCGGAACAAAGTCTCGATAAACTGCTCGCCGACGCGGTAAATCTGATTCGCGAAAAATTTGGTTTCTACCATGCAGGCATTTTCCTTGTGGACGATTTAAAGGAATATGCGGTTTTACGAGCCGCCACAGGCGAAGCCGGTGAACAGATGCTGGCCCAACATCATCGTTTAAAAATCGGCGAAGAAGGCGTTGTGGGGAATGTGGCTGCCACAGGGCGCCCGCACGTCGCACTGAGCGCGGGGATGGATGCCGCCCATTTCCAGAGTCCACTCCTGCCGGAAATCAAGTCCGAGATGGCGCTACCGCTCATCTTCGGTGGACGCATTATTGGCGCACTGGATGTGCAATCCACAAGTGAAGCAGCCTTTGGACAAGATAATATCAAAATCCTGCAAACGCTGGCAGACCAGGTGGCCATCGCAATTGAGAACGCCCGCCTGTCAGAACGCATGCGGGCAAACCTGGAAGAGTTGAACACCCTGCATCAGGAGCAGACGCGTACATCCTGGATGAGCGCTGCAAAGAGCGATGCAACCATTTTCGAATATGATGGCTCTACCATCATGCAAGGAAATTACAAGTTACTACCAGAGACTATTGAGCAATTGCGCACAGGGCAGCCGGTCATTCTGGCTGGCAGAGGAGCAGGCAAAAGGCAAAAGACGAGCGCCAGGGAAAAACATTCAACCTTGCTTATGCCGCTCATGTTACGCGGCGAATTGATAGGCAGCCTGGGTATCGAAAAAGAAGAAGCAGATTACGAGTGGTCCCAGGAAGAACTCCTAATGGTGGAAAATACTGCCAACCAGGCCGCTTTGGCGCTGGAAAACGCCCGCCTGATCGAAGAAACAACCCGCAGGGCAGAAGTGGAGCGAGTCACGTCTGAAATCTCAAACAAGATTGGTTCATCCGCCCAAATTGAAACGATCTTACGCACCACGGCTGAAGAAATCAGCCAGGCGCTGAATGGCGCAGAGGTGTTAATCCAGATCCAACCAGATGTTGCAGAAAAAAGCGAACTCGAATAACAGGCAATATTCAAAAGGAATCCCCTCCATGAAATCTAAATTTTCCCTACGCACGACCGCCATTGCCATGCTCCTCGCCGGCGCCTTAGTTGGCTGCCTCCCACAAGGAGGTACGCAAACTTCATCAAATGAAATCCGCATCGGTGTCATCGCCTCACTTACGGGCAGTATTCCGAATGTCGGAAAGTCCACTATCGAAGCTTCTGAAATGGTCGCCAACGAAATCAACAATAATGGCGGTCTGGAAGTGGGAAACAAAAAATACAAAATTGTATTGGTTACCGAAGACGACCAGGACAAGGCTGAAACAGCCGTTGCGGTGGCCCAAAAACTGATTAACCAGGAAAATGTGGTTGCCATTATCGGTCCACAGGCGAGTCGCAACGCGATTCCTGTTTCAAATGTGGCGGAGAATGCCCAGATTCCGATGATCAGTCCCTGGTCTACTAATCCCGACACTACGGCCGGGAAAAAGTACGTATTCCGTGCAGCTTTTATTGATCCCTTTCAGGGACAAGTCATGGCTCGCTTTACATTCGAGGAACTTCATGCGACCAAAGCAGCAGTACTATATGATATCGCCAGCCCATACAACCAGGGAATCGCCGATATCTTCAAGCAGGTATTTGAAGCTGCGGGTGGTCAGGTAACTGCTTTCGAGAGTTACACTACCGGCGACCAGGATTTCTCGTCCCAATTGACAAAGATCAAAGACAGCGGCGCGGAAGCCTTGTTCCTGCCCAACTACGAGAACGAGGTTCCACTCCAGGCGGAACAAGCCAGGAAGATGGGGATTGATATTCCCTTCATTGGAAGCGATTCGTGGGGAACGATCGCTCCCGAGAATCGCTCCCAGCTCGAAGGCGCTTATTTCAGCACCCATTACGCCCCGGACATAGCAGTTGAGCCGGCTCACACTTTCATTGCGAACTACACCAAAATCTACAGCCATACTCCCGACGATGTCGCAGCGCTTACTTACGATGCATTTGGACTCCTCTTCCAGGCTATTCAGAGCCAGGGCAAGTCAGATCCCGAATCGATTCGGGCTGGTCTGGCGGGCAT
>JAKANW010000330.1 GCA_021823555.1 Chloroflexota bacterium | reverse complement strand
GGCATTGACTGGGTGACGCTCGGTCTCGGCCTGCTGGCCCTGGTAGCCCTTGGCGGCCTGATCCCCTTGTGGATGGGGGTCTATTTTGCGTACAATCCCCCGATCCGCTGAGCAGCGACTTTTGCCGGCCCTACACTCGATGTACCGATGAAAAAAATCGTTATTGCCCCCTCCATCCTTTCCGCTGATTTTCTCCACCTCGGTGAGCAGATCGCGGCCTGCGAATCTGCCGGCGCGGATTGGATCCACGTGGATGTGATGGACGGTCACTTCGTCCCCAACCTGACCATGGGCCCGTTTATCGTGGAAGCCTGCCGACGGGCCACGAAACTGCCGCTGGACGTGCACCTGATGACCGAACAGCCCGAACGTTTGCTGGAGGATTTTGCCAAAGCCGGGGCGGACCACTTGACGGTCCATGTGGAGACGTGCCCGCATCTGCACCGCACCATCCAGCAGATTAAGTCGCTGGGCGTGAAGGCGGGTGTGGCGCTCAATCCTGCCACGCCCGTTGTGATGATCGAACCGGTCCTGCCGCTGGTGGACCTGGTGCTGGTGATGAGCGTCAATCCCGGATATTCCGGGCAGGCTTTCATCCCGGAGACCATCTCGAAGGTGGCCGAGATCCGCCGCAAACTGGACGCACCCTCTTCTCCCGCCTGGCTGGAAGTGGACGGCGGCATCGAGGCCGGGAGCCTGCCTAAAATGTTGGCCGCCGGCGCGACGGCTTTCGTATCGGCCAGTGCCATCTTCAAATCACCGGCGGGGATCGAAGCAAGTATCCGCGCTTTGCGCGCCGCTGCCGGTTAAACAAAAACCGCGGCGCTATATGCCGCGGTCCTTGGAA
Source organism: Chloroflexota bacterium (assembly GCA_021823555.1). The sequence continues at coordinate 3,900 of JAKANW010000330.1, read as the reverse complement.
GATCAAAAACTGAGGTTAGGCAGCCGACTTGGACAGGGTGCGGATGCACTTGGCGCACAGCACCTTCCTGACCAGGTGCCCCTTCTCCAAAACGCTGACCTTCTGCAGGTTGGGTTTGAACTTGCGGTTGGTGGCGCGTAAAGAGAACGACCGGTTGTGGCCGAAAGTCGTCGTCTTGCCGCAATGAGCACATTTAGCCATCGTACAACATTCCTTTCATGCAATGATTCCAAAACCAGTTGCCCTTTTTGAAGGCACGGCATTTTACCACACATCGCGACGTTCTTCAAGATAATTTGTTAAAATAGACACAGAGGAAACTATAAAATGGGCGAAGAAACTACTTCCCTGGGCGGGATCCATATCTCCCCAAACGCAGTGGCTGCGATTGCCTACCACGCCACCCTGGAGTCCTATGGGGTGGTGGGGCTGGCTCCCAAGAACCTGGCTGACGGCATCGTGCATACCATCACGCGCGAACCGGCGCGCGGCGTAACCGTCCGCTATGATGGCGAGAACATTGACATAGACATCCACATTATCGTGGAATATGGCACGCGCATCAACTCGGTGGCCGAAAGTGTGGCCAACACGGTCCGCTTCCATGTGGAGAAGGCGCTGGGATTGAGAGTTAACAATGTCAATGTCCATGTGGCGGGACTGCGCGTCAGCAATACGGATTAGGAGCCAGCGACCCTCATGACTGTGGATACTGCACGTGTAGAGAAATTACGCAAACAACCCATTGACGGTCAGTCATTGAAGCGGCTGGTGGAGGCCGGGATGACCTGGCTGCGCACCAACCAGCAGATCGTCAACTCGCTGAATGTCTTCCCCGTGCCTGATGGGGACACGGGTACGAACATGGTGTTGACCATGCAATCGGCGTGGAATGAGATCAAGAATCTCGGCCATAGAAATATCGGGCAGATGGCAGCCGCCGTCTCGCAGGGCGCGCTGATGGGGGCGCGCGGCAACTCAGGCGTGATCCTTTCGCAGTTGTGGCGCGGCTTTGCGCGCGGCGTCCACGACAAGGAAGTGCTGGACGTCGAGACCATGGTGAAGGCCTTTGCCGAGGCGCGCGACACGGCTTACAAAGGCGTCGTCCGCCCGGTGGAGGGGACGATCCTAACCGTCGCCAAGGAAGTTGCCGCGAAAACGGAAGCAACTGCCGGGTCCGCGCAGGATGCGATTGAGATCCTGGAGATCGCCGTCAAAGCGGCGGATGAGGCCGTTCAATCCACGCCGGAGTTGCTACCCGTCCTGAAACAGGCCGGGGTGGTGGATTCGGGCGGCAAGGGTTTATTCTTTATTTTGGAGGGCATGTTGCGGCATGTGTATGGGGAGCCTCTGGATACTCCCACGATGAGCGTCCAACCGATTTCAGCAATGAACCTGCAAGAGGCAATGGAAGAGGTGGAGGAGGGCCAGGATTACGAAGTTGTAGTGGACTTTTTCCCGCAAGATGAGTTGAACCTGTCATCATTTTATGGCAGGCTCGAAGAGATGGGCACGTCCATTCAGGTGGGCGAAGGCGATGGGATGTATCGTATGCACATCCACGTGCCGACCGAGAAGCGCTACGAGCCGATTGATTACATCATGGGCCTGGGGACGATCACCAAGGTCGCCATCGAGAACCTGCTGGCGCAGATGGACAGCATCCAGAAGAGCAAGTCTGCGCGCATCGAGGTCGCCGCTGTGGAACCGGGACAGATCGCCGTGGTGGTGGTCTCGCCAGGCGCCGGGCTGAGCCGCATCTTCGCCAGCTTGGGCGTGGCGGCTGTGGTCAAGGGCGGGCAGACCATGAACCCCTCCACACAGGATATTTTGCAATCTTTCGAGAACCTGCCAACCGACAGGATCATCATCCTGCCGAATAACAAAAACATCGTCATGGCGGCCAACCAGGCCAGGGACGTGACCGTGAAAAAGGTGGCCGTGGTGCCGACCAAAACCGTGCCACAGGGACTGGCTGCCATGCTCTCGCTCGACCCTGAGGGAGAGCTGGTCGCCGTTGCCGAAAAGATGACCAAGGCGATGAGCGGAGTCCAGACCGGCGAGATTACCGTTGCCACCCGTTCGGTGGAGATAGACGGCGTGAAAGTGGAGACCGGAGAAGTGATCGCTCTGCTGGACGGCAATCTGGTGCTTTCTGCCAGTTCGGTGGAAGAAGGCTGCCTGGGGCTTTTGGAAAAGGCCAACGCGGCCGGGCACGAATTGATCACGCTTTTCTACGGCGAGGAGATGAGCCAATCGGAGGCCAACCGCATCGTGGACGCGGTGCGGGCCAAGTTCCCTGCACAGGAGATCGAACTGCAGGAGGGCGGTCAGCCGCATTATCAGTTCATCATTTCGGTGGAATAACCCCATTGTTCCGGCGGAGGTTATAAACCCCCGCCAGGCTTTTAAAATATGAAACTTGGCATCGTCACTGACTCTACCTGCGACCTCCCCGCGCATCTCGTCGAAGAACATGGCCTGGAGGTCGTGCCTGCCATCCTGGTGATGGACGGCGTTGAATACGCGGATGGGGGAGACCTTTCGCGTGACGAATTCTACGCGCGCCTGCCGGGCTTGAAGACCTCCCCAACTACTGCCGCACCTTCCATTGGCGAATTCGCCGAGCGTTACGAAAAATTATTTCACCAGGGTTGTGAGCACGTGATCTCCATCCATGCCGCCGGGCCGCTAACTTCCATGATCGGCACGGCCCAGCAGTCCGCGGCCGAATTTGCGGGGCGCGTCACGGTGGTGGACAGCCTCTCGCTCTCGCTGGGGCTCGGTTACCAGGTGCTGGCCGCGGTTGAAGCGGCCGAGATGGGACTGAAGGCTGCGTTGGCCGCCATTGAATCCACCCGCGAGCGGTTGAACGTCTTCGCCGCGCTGGATACGATGGAATATCTGCGCCGCAGCGGGCGCGTTCCGGGTGCGGTGGCTGCATTGGGCGGGCTGCTCTCCATCAAGCCGCTGATCGAGTTGACCGATGGCGTGGTCAAAGCCATCGGCGCGGTGCGCACCACACACCAGGCGAACGAGCGCATTTTGAGTCTCTTGCTCGAAAGGGGCATGTTGGAACGGCTGGCTATCTTGCACACTGGCGCGGAGGAGCGGGCGCGTGAATTCCTGAATGCGCTCATGCAAAAAGCCAGTCAGTCGGCACCGCGCGAGATCCTGATGGTCAATGTAACCACGGTCATCGGCGCGCACGTCGGCCCGCACGGGTTGGGCTTCGCGGCGGTGAGGGCCTAAAAAAGCGATTGCACGATGAGAATGAAATACGGTAAGATAAAGGCATGAGCGACATACAGTCCGCTAATATCTGCAGGGTTTTGAAGAAATTAAAGAGAGAATTGGCCCTGACTTACGGGGATCGCCTGGAGCGTATTATCCTTTATGGTTCACGCGCTCGAGGCGATGCGCGTCCTGATTCGGATATAGATATTTTGCTGGTCATCAAAGGCGATTTCGACTATATCGAATTACTGAAGCGCTCGGATGATCTTGCCGCTTCCCTTTCTCTCGAGAACGATGTTGTCATTTCCCGCGCGTTCGCCACAAAGAAAGAATACGAAGAAAGACAAACTCCGTTCCTTATAAATGTCCGCCGCGAGGGGATAGCGATATGAAGCCAACCATTCTATCGCCCGCACGAGTCTAGTTGCGGTGGAAGCAGGTCTCAATAAGTGAGCAACAGCCTATCAGAAACCTTTTCCCCCTCGAGTGTGTTGCCATTCGTCTGAAACCGATTGAGCGTCGAGCGACCAAGGTCAGTCAATATTTCGTGTTCGAAAAGCCCATCGGGAATCGGTAAATCGCAAATCAAATTACCTGAGCGCTTTGTTCCATCAATGCTCAAAGCGACACAGACCCCCCTGGCTTTACACTTTTCGATCACGT
>JAKANW010000329.1 GCA_021823555.1 Chloroflexota bacterium | reverse complement strand
TGGACTCATTGCCTACATCTGGCCTGGTGGTGGATTCACGCCACACGCCGTGCAGATGGCTCGTCAGGTTGGGTACAAACTCGGCTTCACCATCAACCCGCGCGGCCCGGTCATGTTCAATTGGGTCCCACTAGCTGACCAAATAGATCCGGCGCACTCAGATCGTCTTGCCGAAGGTCCCGCCGGCGACCCGTTAATGACCATCCCGCGTTATTGGGATACGGATGCGCGCGCCCATCTGGATACTGTCATACAGATTGGCAAGCAGGCCGCGGCGTATGCCGAACAGAATAAGGCCACCGAGATGGAATACTACGATATCGCCTGCGCGCCGAAATACGGGCCGATCCAGTAGCGCGAGATGTTTCCTCGCGCTGAGCGGAGCCGGTGGTTGAGTAGCACCGTGCTTGTCGGAGCGCAGCTAAACCGGCGAAGTCGAAGCGTAGTGTTCATGATAATTTTGCGTCTCGTCTCCGCTCGACGCGAAAGGCGCCGCCACCACGCGTGACATCCATGCTTAAAGCATTTCTCATCCACCAGTATGCCAGTCTGAGAACAAGATTTCATAACCCCATGTCCGAGTGTATCTTTTGCAAGATCGTCCAGAATGAACTGCCTGCAACCATTGTCCATCGCGATGAGCAGGCGACGGCTTTTCGTGACACCCACCCGGCCGCGCCCGTCCATATCCTGATCGTGCCCAATAAACATATCCGCTCTGTGAACGAAATATCTCCAGAAGATGAACCTGTCATAGGGCATCTTTTCAGCGTGGCGCGCCAACTGGCCGCGCAGGAGGGGATTGCGGAGAGCGGCTATCGCCTCATCACAAATACAGGTGTGCACGGAGGACAAACGGTCTTCCACTTCCACCTGCACTTATTGGGGGGAGAACGAATGAAATACCCAATGGGGTAGCAGTAAAAAAACTGGCGACCGGGTTGGCCACCAGTTTCATTTTATTTCCTTTTCTTCAGTAACTTGCTGCCGCCGCTCAATTTGCTTTCAGGGCGCCCCGCCCACCAGGTATACCATCCCAGCCCAACGCCGCCCAACAACAAAAGGCCACCCACAATGCCAAGCAGAATGGAAGTGGAAGAGCCGCTGTTGCCGCCATTATCCTGTGGCTGGGTGATCGTGGTCTGTGTGGACTGCGCGCCGAAGGGCACAAAGGCGCGGTCCCCGGCCTTGACATCCAGTTTGTAGGCCAGGTCCGTGGTGGGATTGTAGCCATCGGGGATGGCTACGCTGATATTGTAACTGCCCTCCGGCACATCCTTAAAACAAACACCCTGGTAAACTGTCGGATCGGGATTAATACTGGTGGTTTGTGAGGCGGAATATTTGCCATTGATCTCCGTTACACTGACCGCACCGCCTGCGATGGCGGGTTCGGTTTCCTGTCGTAAAGCATCGCCGTTCTGGTCGTCAAAGAGCAATACGCAAATTTCCGTGGTGCCGGTAAAGGGTGTGGGAGTAAACGTGGGCGGCGCGGGCGTAGGGGAAGGCCCGCTCGTAGGCGTGGCAGCCGCGGCCCCGGAAAGGCCGATGAGTAGCTCCTGTCCAGTAATGAGGGTGCAGTTCGCATCCAGTTTGCTATTCAAAGCGCGCAACTGCTCCACGCTGAGTCCGTTCAGCAGCGCCACCCGAATGCAGGTGTCTCCCGGCTGGACAACATAAATAATGCGACCATCCGCCCCCGGCGTGGGCGTGGCATATTGCACCTGCGCGGAGGGCGCCGCCCCGGCCGGCAGCCATAGTCCGAAGAGGACCATGACAGTCAACAGGATTAGAACGATCAAACGCTTTGATTTCATCGCGAGGATTATATCATTTCAACCCAAGCACTTCGTACACATCCACTAGCTGGGTCTTGCCCTTGACCCTGAGCGGCGCATACGGATGCGCATCCACTTTCTCCTCGACCCGCTCGTAGGCTTCCTTTGAAATGAGGATTTGATTCCTGGCGGCGTTTTCCTGAATGCGCTTGGCCGTGTTGACGCTGTCACTGATGGCCGTATATTCAAGGCGTTTCTCGGTGCCAATCCAACCCAGAACAGCATCTCCGTAATGGATGCCAACGCCGAAGGCAAGCTGGTCAGGTTCGGGCAATTCGTGATGCAAGGCTTGAATGGCTTCACGAATTGCCAGCGCGGCGCGCACGGCCCGCAAGGTATGGTCGGGCTGGGGCAGAGGGGCGTTGAACCAGGCCATGACGGCATCGCCGAGGAATTTATCCACCGTGCCTTCTTCGTGCAGAACAGCCTCGGCAGCCGCGGCCAGGTATCGGTTCAGGACGGAAACGAGTTGTTCCGGGGTTTGGTGTTCGGAATAAGGCGTAAAGCCGCGGATGTCTGCAAAGAGGATGGTGATGTCTACCCGCTTGCCCCCGAGTTGCAGGCTATTAGGGTCAATCTGGTCCAGGACCGCGGGCGAAACCATGCGCTCCAGCAGTCGGCGCTGGGCTTCGAGCTTTTTTCGTTCGGTCAGATCGTCGAGCACAATCGCAACGCCCTGGGTTTTCTGGGCGGCATCCTTGAGCGGAGACAGGTTGAGCCGCCAGTCCACGTTGCCGCGTTCAGGCAGGTTGTGGTTAATTTCAAGGTCAACAATAGGTTTATCGGTCCGGCGAAGTTCGGCCAGGCGGGGCTCTATTTCGCTGGCGACGCTCGGCAGGATTTCACCCAGACGATGACCGACAATCTCGCTCGAGGCATGACCGAGAATATCCTGTGCGGCGTGGTTGCAAAGTGTAATCTGCTCCTCGATATCGGTAGTGATGACACCGCTCGTAATGGATTCAAAGATGTTATCCATCAGGCTCTTAAGCTCGATCACTTCCGAAAGGGTCTGGCGCAGGGAGGAGAACAGGCGGGCGTTGTCAATGGCAACTGCAGCCTGGTTGGCAAACGCGACCAGCAGGTCACGTTCGGATTCGGCAAAGATCCCGGTGCGGACACGGTTATCGGCATAGATGACGCCGATCAGTTCGTTCTTGACTTTCAGTGGCGCGCACAAAATGGAGCGCAGGTTATAGGCAACGATACTTTCCTGCCCGGCCAGGCGCTGGTCTTCCTGGGCGTTGGTGGTAATGAGCGGCTCGCCTGAATCGATCACGCGCTGCACCACCGTGCTGCTGATGGTCAACTCGGAAGCGCCGATGGATTCCCTGCTCCAGTTCCGGGCGATGCGCGTACCCATTTCCCCGCCCTCTTCACGTAACATCAGGAAACCGCGTTCGGCATTCGTCAGGCGCACAATGTTGTCCATTACGATTCGCAGCACCTCATCCAGTTCAAGCGATGAATTGACCACGTGCCCGATCTCGACCAAAGCCCCCAGGTTACTGTGCTCACTTTCAAAAAGTTTGATCTGGTTGCCGATGTGTGTCAACATTGCTTCCAGATTACGCAGTCCCTCCAGGGCGCCCTTATCTTTTAATTTGTTTTTCTCAATTTGTGCACGGAGTTGCCCGGCCTGCTGGCTAAGAGCCAATAGTTGGTCATAGACAGTAGATGGACGAGTTTTATCGCGGCTCATGGCACGTCATCCAAAAATCTCGAGGCGATAGCGGATCCCTGCCCAAAATTGTCGCAGGCGGGCCAATAGAGTCCTCACCAGCAGGGATAATGCAGCGCGGCGGGCGCGCGATGCATCCCCGGCCTTTTGACTGTAGAGAGCCGACTGGTGTTCGTTCAGTAAGGTTGTCAGTGTGTCACCGGCAGATGGGAGCATCTCACGCAGAAACTCGACGCGTTCAGCCGGGGTCACGTACATGGGCTGCGGTTTCCCAAGCCAGCGCAGACTGATGTTGACCGCATGGAAGGAACGTTCGATGGAGGTGAGGCGATTCCAGCTTGCCCAGCGTTCCACCCAGGTCGGCGGCGGCGTCCCGCTGCGCGTATATGCCTCGGAGATAAATACCGGCAGGCGGCTGGTCAACCCATAGCGGCGGTTCACGAATAGCAAAGCAGCCAATGCTATCAATGGCAGCGCAATGAAAACGGCTCGGCCAACGGGTGTTTGCGTGACAGGCCCATTCGTAACGCCGCTTTCATCTATCCTGGGTTGGCGATTGCTGTCCAACCCTTGCTGTGAATCAGAGGGATTATTACTCCCTGATGTGGCAGGGACATTCTCCGGCGCCGACGGGCGCACAAGCGGATCCTGGCTGCCGGTTGGCTCGAACTCAACCCAGCCAATACCGGGGAAATAAACTTCTGGCCAGGCGTGCGCATCCAATTTGCGGACCGTATAACTGTACGCGCCGTTTTGCTCTTTCACTTCACCCTGTGCAAAACCCACTGCCATGCGCGCCGGGATGCCAAGCGAACGGAGCATCAGAACTTCTGCACTGGCATAGTACGTGCAAAAGCCTTTTTTATAATCGAACAGGACCCACAACACCGGATCGAGACCCTCAGGCGCCGCATCCAAAGATGTAGAATACTGGATTTCATTGCGCAGGTAGGTTGTGATCGCTTGTGCTTTATCGTATGCTGTATTTTGACCCTGCGCGACTTCCTCAGCCAGGGGCAGGAGGCGCGCCGAGTCCGTTTCCGGGACTTGCAAATAGCGGGATGTGACCCATTCTGGATAGGCATCCCCGGCTGCGCGCAAATCTTCAATCGTCGGGTTGGCGATCAGCGCGCGGACCTGGTACCTGTCTCCCGCCGAAAGAGGCGGTTCCGCCATCCAGGCCGCCACATCCGTTCCTTGATCCGGCATATCTGCCGAAGAAACGCTGCCCGGGCGGT
>JAKANW010000328.1 GCA_021823555.1 Chloroflexota bacterium | reverse complement strand
AAGAGGAGTGTAAGAGAATAAAAAAAAGACAGTCACTCCCCCGCGTGGCTGTCAAAATTGAAAAAGAACTTGGAATTACGGAGCCGTTATCGGTCTCCAAGCCGGGTCGAAATCGGCGCCGGGGTCCGTGGTGAGGCGGGTGCGGCTGCCGCCCGAGGCGGTTGCCATGAAAATGTCGCGGTTGCCATCCTCTTCTTCGCTTTCGAAGATCATCCAAAAACCGTCCGGCGAAAAGTGGACATTTACGATTGGCAGTCGGCCAAAGTCTTGCCGCGTGCCTTCGTTACCGCGGTCGGCAAAGCGGATATTCATCAGATAATATTTACCGCCAATGGTCTGCAAATTTCGCTGGCTGTACCAAATGGTGCTTCCATCCGGCGACCACACCGAATGAATGTCCCAATAATTCTGCCCGCTGCGCGCCACCTGCACTTGGCCGGCTCCAGTATCGCTCATCGCCCAAACTTGGTAGACGCCGTAGCGCTTTGCGGTATACGTGATCTGATTGCCATAGGAGGACCAGGATGGATAGCGCATCTCCTCCACATCGGAGGGTGGGTTGGCCAGGGAAACGACGGTATCGGCGGCGACATCGAACAGGAAAATGCGGGAACGTCCCTGGCGGACAGATACAAACGCGATGTACTTTCCATCCGGCGACCAGGCCGGGTCGAAGTCACCACCCGGATCGTTTAGCAACGGCTCGACATTGCTCCCGTCCGCGTTCATGATATATAACGTAGAGTTTTGGAAATCGGGGTCGTAACCAGAACAAGGGGATGTGAAAACGATCTTCTGCCCATCTGGCGACCAGGTCGGTTCACAGGCGCCTGCAGCAATTTTGGTCAACGGCTGGACGCTTTGGTCAGCCATATTGCCGATGTAGATTTGCGGCATCCCAGTGCGGTCGGAGGCGAACGCAAATTGACCATTGCCGCCGCCCTGCTGGGTGGGCGAGGGCGTGAAGGTGGCGGTCGGCGTGGGAGTGTTCAGCGGCGTCGCTGTAAATTCGGGCGTGAAGGTAAAAGTTGGGGCCGATGGGGTAAACGTAGGTGTAGAAGTCAGGCCTGGAATGGCGGACGGCTGTTGAACCTGGGTGGGGAGGTCCGTCGCGACCGGTGCAATAGTGGCGGTCAGCGAGGATGGGACATAACTATTCCACACAGTAAGTATCTGATTGGCGAAACCCGGAATGTAGAACCAGGAAACGATGCCCGCGGCAATCAACAGGAGGAGAATTAACAAAGGCAAAACGCAGCCATTCTTGCGGCGTTTTTTCTTGGGCGGCTTGAAGACTTTTTCTTCCAGCGACTCGTCTGGCGGGGGCGGAGGGTTGACCGGTCCCGCCTTGCGTGGCTGGGGTTTTTCAGACGGCGTCTCATCTCCATCCGCTTCGGCCGGAGGCGGCGCGACCACATATTCGCCTGTCAATTTTTGAGTCTTGGATTTGGAACCGAGCAGGGCACGTTTGAATTCTTCCGCGGTCTGATAGCGTTCAGCCGGATCGATGGCCATCGCTTTTTCGATGACCTGCGCCAGACGCCGCGAAATCTTCGGATTGCGCTTGCGCAACGGGGTCAACTGAGCGTTGTCCATGGCGCGCGCCAAGCCATCTTCGGGAATAATTCCACTCATGGCCGCGTACAAGGTTGCACCGAGCGAATAGATGTCGGTACGCGGGTCGGTCCGCGCCGTGCCGTATTGTTCCGGCGGCGAATAACCAGGCGTCATGGCGCGCGCGCCGGTGGTGGTGGCTTGGCTGCCCTGAACCACTTTGGCGAGGCCAAAATCCACCAAATAAATATGTCCATCCGGAGTGATCTTGACGTTGCCAGGTTTTAGATCGCGATGCAAAATCGGGGGTTTGCGGGTGTGAAGATACGTGAGGGCGTCACACATCGCAGCACCGACCAGGATAGCGTCCTCTTCCGTGATCGTGCCGAGGCGCTCCATGCGCTGACGCAGATCCTCGCCCTCGATGTAGTCCATCACCAGGTACTGTCCCTGCTCGCCCACCACAAAATGGTCAGAGACACGCGGCAGGTTGGGATGGCGCAGGTTCGCCAAAATCACGGCTTCGAGCCGGAATTGGCGCGCGTATTCATCAGTGGTGAATAGGTTCTCTTTAAGCGCGACATCCACCCCCAGGTTTTCGTCTACGGCTCGATACACCGAACCCATGCCGCCCTGGCCAAGGATTTCGACAATACGATAACGTTTATGCAGAAGGGTACCGCGTTCGAGAGTCATGCAGATTCCATGATTATGGGGATGCCGTACGCGTGGGGATTATATCAGAATGGCCCCTACATATTTGCCCTGTTAGTCAATTGCAATTTTGCAAATAACCAGGGAGCGCCCGCGGCCATCCACATGCCAACGATTGCATAGCGAATGTAACGGAAGATCAGCGAGGTCACATCCTCCCCGCCGGGCAGGACCAGCTTCAACCCAAAATAGAAAACCGCGACGCCCATGAACCCGACGATATAACGCAACACCCGCTTCAGCACCGGACCCGAGGCTTGGTAGCCGCCATTTGCAGCCAACCACGCCACCCCGGCACCCAGACCGAACAATGTTCCCATGGAGGAGAAGATGCCGCTGAGCGAAAACGGAGTGGGTACGGGGCCGCCATCCCGCGTGGCATTGGCGATCCACTCGGCAGGAATCACAAAGTTTCGCGAAAGGTACACGATTAGCGCAACAATCAAAATCATTGCCAGCGAAACGAGGAAGGCGGTCAACACTTGCATACCGAGACTGAGTCGTTGCAACCACGCTGCAACCGGATCCCAGAATTTCACGAAGGCCCACAAGGTCAATGCCCCCAAGAGCCAGCTAACCAAAACATCGTGCGGATAATGGACCCCAAGGTACAAACGTGAAAGGCCAATGAGCAGGATCACGCCAATAGCCGCCACCCAGGCCCAGGTCCGCGCGAGACGGGCCGCCATCACACCCCACACCCCAACTGAAATTTGCGCATGTCCTGATGGCACGCCAAAGCCTGTCTCATACGCCAGCCCGCGCACATCGGTGCTGGCCCAGTAGGGACGCGGTCCGTGCAGAGCCATTTTGAACATGTCATTCGCACCGTTGCTAAAAAGTAAGATCAGGCCGATGCGAATTCCCAAGTTGGCGTCAATGCACCAATACACCAAAGGCAGCACGAACAGGAAGAAATTCTCCGAGCCAAGAAAGGAAAAGAACTGCATGGGCGCGGTCAACCAGCCGCCCACGGCTTGGAAACGAATAATGAAATCAATGCCAAACTGAAGAATCGGATCCATGTTGCCTCCATTTTTTAACCTTCGCAAGATGGGCGCATAACCCCTCTGGCGGATAATTGACGGTTATGCAAATCCTATTGTACACTCAACAAATGGAAACGTCATCCAATCGAACCTGGGATTGGACATTGGCAGGCCTGTTCATTGCCATCGTGTTGACTGCCGCCGTCCGCCTGGTTGAAACAGAATGGACCACCAATTTATATTTTGGCGAAAGCATGGGGGTGATTGGCGCGTTCATCGGGCTGGTACTTGGAGCCAGCCGGATTGGAAATCGTCCGGCCCGTTGGCTTGGACTGGGGTACACGTTGACCATCGTCCCCTGGCAATTGCTCGGACTTTCAGATACTCACATCACCCTCGGCGAAAGACTTGCGGAATTGGGATTGCGCATCCGCTTGGCTTTGGAAACAGTCGTGCAAGGACAAAGCGCAGAGGATCCGATCCTTTTTATTTTCTTCACAGCCCTGACTCTTTGGCTGGTGGGGTTGATCGCTATCTTGCCAAGCGGACTGATCGTTGTCATTGTCCAAATTTACGACTCATCTTCCCCAGAACGCATTTGGCTGCTGGCGCTTTATCTGTTCCTGAGCCTGCTCCTGTTGGGCCGGATTTACTATCTTAAAAATAGCCGGACATGGAAACAAGAGCGCGTCTTTCAAATGCCCGAAGCGGGACGCGACCTCTCCAACGGCCTGCTCGTAACAGCCGCTGTGGTGGTGGTGATCACCTGGGCGCTGCCGCTCTCCCTCTCCAGCTTGCGATCGGCCGCCGACTTCTGGCGGGAGTTTGTGCGGCCATTGCGGCCACTTCGGGAAAATATTTCGCACGCTCTCGACCCGCTGAACTCGCCCTATGGCGGGAGCAGTGGACAGCCGGATTTTTACTCGGAAACGCTGCCGCTCGGGCGCGGCCTGCCCCTTTCCGATGACATTGTCTTGCGCATCCAAGCCCCGGCGCGCCTGGTTGATGCGCCGCCCACCTTCTACTGGCGCGGACGCATCTTCACCACGTACACCGGGACGGAGTGGATCAACACCAACTCAGACCTCGCATCTTTCGACTCCCTGCCCGAGGATGTGCCAATTCCCGACCTGGCCGCGAGCAGGGTCAGTAGATTCGTAGTGACGAACGAGGTCGATCAATCGCTGATCTATTCGCCGGGACAACTGGTTTGGGTCAACAAATCTGGAGAGATGCTCTACCGTCCACTGCCGAATCAGGAACGCGACATCTTCTCGATTCAAGCATCCCCACCCCTCAACGTGCGCGAGACCTACCAGGTTCATGCCGCATTAGTGAATCCCACCGTGGAAGATTTGCGAAGCGCTGGAACAAACTATCCATATTGGGTCAAAAACACATACCTGCAATTGCCCGCGAATTTTTCCGCACGCATCCGCACATTAGCCGGCCAGATCGCGAATGGAAAAACCACGCCCTACGAAAAGACCGCGGCAATTACC
>JAKANW010000327.1 GCA_021823555.1 Chloroflexota bacterium | reverse complement strand
TTTGGCATGAAAAGTCCTCTCCTTTGTTGAATCGTCGTCGGTCCCCTCACCGGGAACCCGCGGCACTCGTCCGCACACTTTCCCTTCCCGCAGGGGGAGAAGTGCGAAATCTCAGGCCCGCTGGCCCGAAGCGGAAGCCGCGCTCAAAGCCGCCGGCGTGGATTTTGAACTGGCAATCTCGGAACACAAAGGCCACGTGACCGACCTGGCGGCCCAAGCGGTGCGCGATGGTTTTTCGCCGATCATCGCGGCGGGCGGCGACGGGACAATCGGCGACGCGGTCAATGGATTGGTGCAAGCCGCACACTCCGCTGACGGGCCGCTGGTTTCGCTTGGAATCATGCCGTTGGGGTCGGCGAATGATTTGGCCTTCGGCCTCGGCCTGCCTACCGATTTGACCGCGGCCGCCCGCGTCATTGCCGCCGGGAAGACGAAGGCGGTTGACCTGTGCAAGTGCAACGACCGCTACTTTGCCAACAATTCCGCCTGCGGGTTGGAGCCGTATGTCACGACCAAACACGAACGCATCCACTGGATCAAGGGTATGGTGCGTTATCTGGCGGCGGCGGTTTGGGCGATTATGGACCGGCCCGAATGGCAGGGAAGTGTGAAGTGGGACGACGGCGAATTCAACGGCCCGCTTTCGCTGGTTTCGGTGGGCAACGGACGCCGAACGGGCGGGTTTTTCATGACACCGCACGCCGATCCGTTTGACGGGAAGTTGACGCTCGCTTTTGGCTATCGCGCCACGCGCTTGGGACTTTTCATGGCGCTGCCACGCGCCTTCAACGAAGGCGAAAAAAGTTACGTATACATGGATGGGATGCGCGAAGTGCATTCCACCAAAATCTCGATCCATCTTGACCATCCCTCGCCCGCCCACACGGATGGCGAGTTGTTCCCCGAATGGATTCAAGACTTGGAATATTCCATCCAGCCAGGACGCTTGCAGGTCTTGATGCCTTGATTATTTTGAAAACCCAGATGGACAAAGCAATTGTGTTCGTCTCGGATCATCTCCGATTATTTTCATGCCAACTCTTTCCCTCTCTTTTCTTACTCTCACATCTGAGCGCTTCGCCGATTTCGAGCGTCTCTTTGGTCCGCATGGTGCGACAGGTGGCTGCTGGTGCATGTTCTGGAAACTGCGCGGCAAAGCCTTTAGCGAGAACACAGGCGAACCCGCGCACCAAATGCAAAAGTCCATTGTGGACTCGGGCACAGTCCCTGGCTTGCTGGCGTACGCGGATGGCCAGCCGGTGGGATGGATCGCGGTCGAGCCGCGCCGCGTGTACGAGCGGCTGGCGCATTCGCGTGTTCTCCAGCCGGTGGACGAGCAGGAAGTTTGGTCGGTGCCATGCTTCTTCGTGGACCGCAAATTCCGCAAGCAGGGCGTCACGGTTCAGTTGTTGAAGGCCGCGGTCGAATATGTGAAATCCAAGGGCGGCAAAATAGTCGAAGGCTATCCGGTGGAGCCGCGCGGGAAGATGCCGGATGCGTTTGCCTATACCGGCACCACGTCTGCGTTCCGAAAAGCCGGTTTTCGGGAAGCCGCCCGCCACTCGCCAACACGGCCGATCTTCCGCTGCAACATCAAATCGTGAATTCCCGTTTCTAACCGGTTAAAATGCGGGCTGGTGCAATCCCAATTTCCCAATGAAAAAACGAGCCTACACTTTTCGTGACATTCAGACCATCGCTGCTCTTGTCGCACTTAGCATTATCTTGACGGCAGGACTGGTGACGTTCAACTGGTGGTTCGCGCGTCAGTTCGGAACCGGCGCCGAATTTCTGCCGGTGTGGAATGGCGCACGCGACGGCTGGCGTGCCCTCCTGTTTCAGCCCGTTGACCCGTACGGTCAAGCTGTGACTTTGCAGACCCAGCTCGCGGTCTATGGGCGAGGCGCCCAAGCGGGGGAATATCCTTACGCGTTGGATATTCCCTTCCCTCTGCTCATGCTGTATTTTCCGCTCGCTCTTATCCCGGACCCGGTCTGGGCGCGCGCCGTCTGGATGTTTCTCTCCGAAATCGGCTTGATCCTGCTCGTGCTGCTTGCCACGCGTCTCACCGACTGGATGCCGAAAGCCTGGTTCCAATTTGTCTTGTTCGTTTTTGCGCTGGCTTCGTTTTACTCTGTGACCGCTCTGCAAAGCGGATCGTTTTCCATTGTGCTGGTTTTGGTGTTGGTCGGCGCGTTGGTCTTTTTGCGCGAGTTCGAAGATGAGGTTGCCGGAATGCTGTTGGCGCTGGCCGCCGTCAAATGGGAGCAGACGCTGTTGCTGTGGCTGTTCATCGTCGTTGGCGTGTACGTGGCGCGGCGCTGGCGCGTCTTTGCCGGGATCGCCATGGTTTGGATCGTCCTCGGCGGGCTGAGCTTTTTGCTTTATCCGGGTTGGGTGTGGCCGTATTTGAGGGCGGTGGTGGCCAACCTGAGCGCGGGCGAGAACCTCACGCCGGTGCGTTTTTTGGTGGTGTGGTTCCCAGCCTACGGAATGTTGATCGGTCGCGGCCTGACCGTGTTCCTGGCACTGCTCCTGGTCTTCGAATGGGTCGGCTCGTTTCGCAGCGCCAGTTTCACCCGCGTGGCATGGACCGCCGCGCTGACCCTGGCCGTCACGCCGTTGATTGGCCTCCCAACGACAATGTCCAGCCTGGCGCCGCTGGTCTTTTCCTTCGCTGTAATTTTGCCATTTGCGTGGGAGCGCTGGGAGAAACGCCCGTATCTGGTTCTCATCATTTTCTGTTTGGTCTTTTTCGCCTATCCTTACCTGCTGCACTGGCAGTGGCCGACTCAATTTTTCCTGGTGGAGGCGTTGACCTACCTGCTCCTGCCGGTGCTGCTCATCCTCGGCCTCTACTGGGTGCGCTGGTACGTGGTCCGTCCACCGCGCACCTGGGCCGACGCAGTCAGACGGGAACTCCGCAAATGACGCGCCGCGTCCTCCTCATTCTCTTTTTGATCGGGCTGGTGGTTCCGATTGCCATCGCGTGTTTCCAATCCCTGCCCGGCTACATGGACGCCGATTATTATTTCGGCGGCGGAATTCAACTCGCCAGTGGTAAGGGCTTCACGGAGCCTTACCTTTGGAACTACCTGAGCGACCCTGCCGGACTGCCGACGCCATCACATGCCTACTGGATGCCGCTGGCCTCCATCGTAGCCGCGCTGGGAATGTGGCTTACCGGCCAGACCACGTTCACTGCGGCGCGCTTGGGATTTATCCTGCTGGCCGCGCTCGTCCCGCCCCTGACCGCGCTGCTGGCCTTCCGCTTGACTGCCAACCGCACCCTCTCGCTTCTCTCCGGACTTTTAGCCTGCTTCCCCATTTACTACGCGCCGTTCCTCCCCGTGACCGACAACTATGCCATTTACATGGTGCTCGGGGCTGTGTATTTTTTACTCCTCTCCTCGCTCGCTACCTCATCCAAACATTCCTTCCTCCTATTCTTCGGCTTGGGGATTCTCTCCGCGCTCTTCTCCCTCGCCCGCTCCGACGGTTTGCTTTGGCTGGGAATCTCGCTGCTGATTGTGCTTTGGCAGGCAAATCGTCTCTCTCCATTCAAGTCATCCTTCCTCCATTTTACGTTTTACGTTTTCCGCTTTTCGCTTTTTGTCTTCCTTGGCTTTCTCCTCTTGATGTCTCCCTGGTACGCGCGTAACTTGTCCACTTTTGGCACGCTCATGGCGCCGGGTGGAAGCCGCGCCCTCTGGCTGACGAATTACAACGACACCTTCGCCTATCCCGCCTCGCAACTGACCATGCAATCCTGGCTGGCCTCCGGCTGGACCTCCATTTTGCAGGCGCGGCTTGGCGCACTCAAACTCAACCTGCTCAACGCCTTCGCCGCGCAGGGCGGCATCTTCCTGCTTCCATTCATCTTGATTGGCCTTTGGAAATTGCGAAACGACCTCCGCGTGCGCGTGGCCGCGTTGGCGTGGGTCTTGCTCCTGCTGGTGATGACAATCGTTTTTCCGTTTGCCGGTGCGCGCGGCGCGTTCTTCCACGCGGGTGCGGCACTCCAACCGTTGTGGTGGATCATGGCCCCGCTTGGATTGGATGTGGTCGTTCGCTTCATCCGCTCCAGAGGAATGTTCGATGAGCGCGCCTTTGCCATCTTTGGCGGTGCGTTGGTTGGAATGAGTGTACTTATGACCACGGTTATTTTTGTGATCCGCGTTGCGCCTGGTTGGGCGCGTGAAGATGGTCCGTACGTGGGTGTGGAAAAATTTCTGGTTCAGCAAGGCGCGCCAAAGGATGCCATCGTTATCGTCCGCAACCCGCCTGGTTATAACATCGTATCCGGTCGTCCCGCCATTGCCCTACCCGTTGGTGGACTTCCCGCTATTCTGGCTGTGGCGGGCCGTTTCCAAGCGCGTTACCTGGTCCTCGAACCCGAAGGCACCTCCGGCGATTTGCAGGTATTATATGACCAGCCAAATTCCAACCCCTCGTTCCATTACCTCGGAGCAACCGATGGCAATCGCATCTACGAAATCCTCCGCTAACCTCGACCGCCGTTCCCTGCTGATTCTGGCCGCGGTGTCCGCGCTCAGTTTGGGCGGATATTTGCTTGCCAGCGCGCTCACTTTGCGTATCGGCTTTCCCCTCGACGATTCGTGGATCCACCTCACCTACGCGCGCAACCTAGCTTTGCGCGGCGAGTGGGCCTTTTTGCCGGGTGTCCCTTCGGCGGGCTCCACCGCGCCGCTTTGGTCGGTTCTGTTAGCCATCGGATTTAAGATCGGCCTCGCACCGTAC
>JAKANW010000326.1 GCA_021823555.1 Chloroflexota bacterium | reverse complement strand
TGGGCGCAAGACCGGGATGCTCTCGCATTTACCCACCACCAATCTTAGTGCAGCTTCCATTAAACCGTTGTGGACCTTTGCCTGCGAGGATGAGGTGCGCGGCTCGGCTCTTTATTATCAGGGCACAATCTACATTGGTTCGTATGACAATAACTTATATGCCCTGAACGCGGCGGACGGAAAATTTTTGTGGAAATATCCCACCGAGGGCGGCATTGTGTCCCGGCCGGCAGTGTTTGAAAATAATATTTATTTTGGCTCTGAAGACAAGCGCCTGCACGTGGTGAGCGCCCGTTCCGGCAAGGTGGCATGGACGTATTACGCTGATGGGCCCATCCATTCCTCGCCGCGCATCGCCGAGGGACATGTGTTCATCGGCTCCGACGATCAGCATTTGCACGCAATCAATCTGAATACCGGCCGCGCCGCTTGGACGTTCGAGACCAGCGGCCCGGTGCGTTCCACTCCCTTTGTTTCCAATGAATTGGTCTACGTGGGAAACGACGAGGGCGACTTCTACGCGGTGGATTTCCGCGGAACGGTGAAATGGCATTTTCAAGCCAAGCGCGCCATCGTCTCTTCGCCGGCGGGAGCGGGGGCGGCGGTCTATTTTTGTTCGATGGATGGAACGCTTTATGCGCTGGATGCGCGCAACGGCTGGATCTTGTGGCGCTTCCGATTGGGCAAAGGCTCGGTTGTCTCCCCGGTGATCGTCGAAAATATGATCTTTACCGGTGCGGCGGATGGATTTATTTATGCGGTGGAGGCCCAAAATGCCAAGGAGTTGTGGCGCTTCCGAACGGACCATCAAGTCAGCGGTTCGCCTGTGGTTTACAAGGATTCCCTTTATTGCGGCTCGGTGGATGGACAGCTCTACTGCCTCGAATATCGCACCGGGCGTTTGCGTTGGAAGTTTGCCACCAAGGGTCCCATCACAGGAACGCCGCTGGTGTATGATGATATTGTGTATATCGGTTCCACCGATCATCAGATCTATGCCCTGCTCGCCTAAATAAGGAGTCTGCCGTGTTTGATTTTATTCGCAGGCTGTTTGTCAAGCCATCACCAGTCCGAGAAGCTGCCACCACTGCACCGTTGACGGAGCAACAGATTCAATCCATTGTCAATAGCACGAACATTCGCTTCGACCTCCAACAATTGGTCGCGGCCTGTGGACAGTCGGTGGGAAAACAGCGTGAACTGAACGAAGACTGCATGCTTGCCCTGACCTCGACATTGGCGGGCAATAGCGGCGATACACCTTTTGGTTTGTACATCATCGCCGACGGCATGGGCGGGCATCAATTTGGGGAAGTAGCCAGCAACGTAGCCATTCGTACCGTGGCTGGTTATATTGTCCGCAAATTCCATCCCTACCTGTTTAACTTGCACCCCGAGCCGTTGGATGAATCACTCCAGGAGATTATGTCGGCTGCGGTGGCAGAAGCGCAAAAGGTGATCCAGCGCGAAGCCCCGGGCAGCGGCACCACATTGACAGCGGCGCTGGTGCTTGGTCAGCAGGTGACCATTGCCCATGTGGGTGACAGCCGGGCCTATGTGATTCATCCCGATGGGCGCATCGAACCGGTCACGCGTGACCATTCGCTGGTCAAACGCCTCGAGGAACTCGGTCATATCACCCCAAGCGAGGCAGCCACGTATCCGCATCGTAACGTCCTGTATCGTGCTCTTGGTCAAGGGGATGTGCTGGAACCAGATATCTTCACTATCCCCTTCCCGGTTTCAGGCTCATTGATGATGTGCAGTGACGGTTTGTGGGGTGTGGTCTCGGATGATGATATCTTACGGACCGTGCGTGAAGCGCCCAATTTGCAGCGCGCCTGCCAAAACCTGGTTTCTGCAGCCAATGCCGCAGGCGGGCCAGATAACATCAGCGTTTTATTGGTACAAATGACTGCTTAATTCATCTTCTTATGAGCAAGACGCCAGACTATTACGCCATCCTCGGCGTTCTACGCGACGCAACCCAGGAGGAGATCAAACACGCTTATTTGGATGCGGCACAACGGCTGCATCCTGATAAGAATGTGGCCCCTGGTGAAACGGAACTTTTCCTGGATGTTCAACAGGCGTATGAAGTGCTTTCGAATCCGAAGCGCCGCGAAAAATATGACGCCACTCTGCCGAAAGAAGAGCATCCGGAGTCACCGCTCTTTCATGAGATTACCTACAGCCGCCCCAACCTGGTGAAGATCAATGAACCACAACTGATCTATGTCCTGCTGGAGGTGGGAGCGCGTGTCAATAGCGAGAAGGTCAACGCACCGCCGCTGAACATTTGCCTGGTGCTCGACCGTTCCACATCCATGAAGGATGAGAAGATGGATGTGCTCAAGTCGGCAGCCATCCAGCTATTGCGCGGAATGCGGCCCGAAGATGTGTTTAGCGTTGTTTCGTTCAGCGATAATGCCCAAGTGGTGATTCCCCCCACGTTCCAGGTGGACCGCCAACGGTTAGAGTCGCAGATCCGCTTGATCCGGCCCTCCGGGGCGACTGAGTTGTTCAAGGGTTTGCAAGCCGGCGTGACTGAAGTCCAGCGTGGGCATGGGGCCGGGCGCATCAATCATGTTATTTTATTCACCGATGGGCACACATACGGCGATGAAGCCGCCTGTCTGGAACTGGCAGAGAAAGCCAGTGCGCAAGGCATTGGCATCAGTGTGATGGGCATCGGCACGGATTGGAACGATGCATTTCTCGACCAGGTAGCCAGCCGCACCGGAAATACCAGTCGTTATATTGCCCGCCCGCAGGATATTCAAAAATATCTCGACGACAAATTCCAGGCGTTGACGCGTGTCTTTGCCGAGGATGTCCAATTGGAACTCAAACCACTGGAAGGAGTCAGCCTGAATTACGCCTTCCGTTTGCAACCAGAAACCGGTCCGATACCGCTAAGTGAAACGATGCAATTAGGTCCGGTTTTGCGCGATGCGCATCTGTCTGTGGTATTTGAGTTTTTTGTTCAGCCCGAAGCGCTCAAATCGGATCATATCCTGTTTCTGGATGGAAGACTCAAGGTCTCGATCGCGTTGCGGCCCGTACCGGCGGCCCCGATTCGTATCCGACTGGAGCGGCCGGTTTCGAACAACCCAGGCATGGATCCGCCGCCCATGTCCATTCTGCAAGCGCTCTCGCGCTTGACCCTGTACCGGATGCAGGAACGGGCGCGCGGTCAGGTGCAGTCCGGTGAGTTCGAAAAGGCGACACATTCGCTCAAGAATCTGGCTTCCCACCTGCTGGTGCAGGGTGAGGCGAGCCTGGCTAAAACAGTTTTGTTGGAGGCCGAACATATTCAGCAGCAACATGTCTTCTCGCGGGAAGGCGAGAAGACCATCAAATACGCTACCCGCGCTTTAATTTGAAATTGAGAAAGCTATCATGGTTGTTTGTAATAATTGTCAACATAAAAATCCGCCCGGGTCCATTTTTTGCGATGAATGCGGCGCACAATTGGTCGCTTCGGAGTTTACCACCCAATCCATCCGTACCGATCAGGTAAAGGATGTTTTACGTCAGGATACGGGCGGTGTTCAGGCCCCTTCGGTGCTTTCGACCAACACTTGGGGTTCCCTGCATTTGATGGAGAGTGGGCAAATCTTGCCGCTGACAGATCGGAACGAGTACACCCTTGGCCGCATCAGCGACGCGCAACCGGTCATGCCAGACGTGGACCTTTCGTCATATCATGCTTACGCCAACGGTGTCTCGCGTTTACACGCCTTGCTTCGGCGGGATGGAAAACGTGTCGTGGTCATGGACCTGGGGTCCGCCAATGGAACCTATGTGAATGGAAAGCGGTTATCGCCCAATGCAGAACATCTCTTGAACCACGGCGATGTGATCGCCTTAGGAAAGCTAAAGCTTCAAATTCTGCTCAAGTAAAATTTTGAAAGGTTCATTATGCCTCACCTTGTTTTGCTACACGTCACCGGCGAGGAAGCGATTGCAGGAGAAGTGGAAGAACTGCCCAAGCCGACTGACAACGTCATCACCGTCACCAACCCGCGCCGCAAGGATGGCAAGGAACTTCACATGATCGACAGCCGTGCCGTCAAGGTGATTTTCCCGCTGTCAAAGCTCAATTTCATCGAGGTCCTGGGTAGCGCGGAAGAGGAGCAAATCATCACCTTTGTGAGAGAGTGAGCTATGCCTGAAGAATTCGACCGACGCAAGATTCTCGTTGTGGATGACGAGGAGCGCATGGTACGCTTCATTCGCATGAACCTGGAACACGATGGTTTTCAGGTCTCGGAGGCGTTCAACGGGAAACAAGCTATCCAGAAAATGCGCGACGTCACGCCTGACTTGATCCTGTTGGATGTCATGATGCCAGACATGGATGGTTTTGATGTGTTGGAAACCATCCGCGAGGTCACGAATGTCCCAGTCATTATGTTGACCGCCAAGGGCGAGGAGGATGATCGGGTGCGCGGACTCGAACTTGGCGCAGACGACTACATCACGAAGCCGTTCAGCCCGCGTGAATTGGTCAGCCGCGTGAAGGCGGTGCTACGCCGCACGGAAGGCGCGACCGGCTCGATGCACGGACTGATCGAGGTGGATGACCGTCTCAAGATCGACTTCGACCGCCGCGAGATCTGGCTGGAAGGCAAACTGATCAAACTTCGCCCGACCGAGTATCGTCTGCTATTCCACTTAGTGCAGAATGCGGGTTGGGTGGTTTCGCATGACCAGTTGCTGCAAAAGGTATGGGGCTATGAGTACCGTGACGAACCGCACT
>JAKANW010000325.1 GCA_021823555.1 Chloroflexota bacterium | reverse complement strand
CATATGCCATTCCCGTGGGATTGTTCTTCCTTTGGGTGGCAATCCGCAAACGAAATCCCTATTACGCCTTGGCGGCTGCGCCTTTCCTGGCACCCTATCTTTCATTTTATACGTATTCTGTCGTTCAAATTGGCTTGTTGAATGAGGATGTGGAAAAATATATCCGCCGGGATGTTCTTCAGATCATCCTGTGCATTTTTCTTTGGATCATCATGCTCGTTTTCAAATTGTGAGGAGTTATGAATCGTATTGAAACTCTGAAATCCTTGCAGGAAAAATCCCCCGAAGTCTTGATCATCGGCGCGGGGATCAATGGCATTGGCGCCTTCCGCGACTTGGCACTCAACGGCGTGGACGTATTGATCGTTGACCGCGCCGACTTTTGCTCGGGCGCTTCGGCGGCCTCGTCGCACATGGCGCATGGCGGCATTCGCTACCTCGAGAATGGCGAGTTCCGTTTGGTGCGCGAGGCGGTGGGGGAACGCAACCGCATGATTCAGAACGCGCCGCACCTGGTCAAACCGCTGCCGACCACCATCCCGATGTTCAAATATCTTTCGGGACTGTTCAACGCCCCGCTCAAGTTCCTCAGCTTGCTCGACAAGCCCAGCGAACGCGGCTCGGTGGTGATCAAACTCGGCTTGATGATGTACGACGCCTACACCGGCAAACAGCGCACCGTGCCGCGTCACGTGTTCCGCGGTCGCGGCGAATCGCTCAAACTCTGGCCGCGCCTGAATCACCAAATTGTTGCCACCGCCGTTTACTACGACGGCTCGATCCTCAACCCAGAACGCCTCGCGTTGGAAGTACTGCTGGATGGCGAAGCCGACGGCGGGCGCGTCCTCAACTACGTTTCGCTCGCGGGCGGGCAGGGAGATCACGTCACTCTGCGCGACGAACTGACCGGCGCGGCCTTCGATATTCATCCGAAGCTGGTCATCAACGCGGCCGGCCCGTGGATCGACGCGGCTAACGGGACCCTTGGCTTGTCCACCCGCTTCATCGGCGGGACCAAGGGTTCGCACCTCGTTCTCCATCACCCCGAATTGCGCGCCGTTATCGGCGACAACGAATTCTTCTTTGAAAACAAGGACGGGCGCATCGTGCTCATCTTCCCGCTGTTCGACAAGGTCATTGTCGGTACGTCGGACATTCCGGTGGACAACCCCGACAACATCGTCTGCACCGAGGAGGAAGTGG
This sequence comes from Chloroflexota bacterium, assembly GCA_021823555.1. Next base: position 3,563 of record JAKANW010000325.1, on the reverse strand, counting down.
ATTACTTCATCAAGTTGGTGGACCGCGTCTTTCCCGACATCAAGGTGACGCGCGAACAGATCGTTTTCCGCTTCTCGGGTGTGCGTCCGCTGGCGCACACCGGCTCGGCCAAGACCACCGGCCAGATCACGCGCGACCATCATATTCAGGTGGTGGAGGGCGAGTGGACCGGCTTGAGCTATCCTGTCTATTCGCTGGTGGGTGGCAAGTGGACCTCGTTCCGCGCCTTCGCCGAGCAGGTAACCGACAAGACGCTGGCTTTCCTCGGGAAGCCGCGGCAGAAGTCCACGCTTGAACTTCCCATTGGCGGCGGGCGGAATTATCCGCGCACGCCGGACGACCAGAAGCGTTTCTTGGATGGGCTCAAAGCCTGGGCCGGCCTCTCCGATGAGCGCGTGCAGACGCTCTTCCAGCGTTATGGCACGCGCGCTGAAAAAGTGGCGATGGCGCTGAGCCAGCAAACGGACAAGGTGCTCCAATCCCTGCCCGATTACTCGCGCGGCGAAATCGTTTTCCTGGCGCAAAACGAGAAAATCGTCCATCTCGATGACTTGCTCCTGCGCCGCTCCATGCTGGCTATGCTTGGCCGGTTGACGCGGCCCGCGGTGGACGAGTTGGCAGGTATATTGGGCGAGTCACTGGGCTGGGATGAGGCGCAAAAACAGGCTGAGGTGACGCGTGCGCTCGATTTGCTGACAGCCCGCCACGGGGTCCGGTTATGAAGCGAAGGTGGTAGAATTCTCCTCCCATGAGGCTGAATGTCATCCGTTAAGCCATTGAATGTCGACCTCGTCATCCCCATTTTCAATGAAAAAGGCGTCGTTGGGCAGACGTACGAACATCTGCGCACAGTGATCGATCCGCTGCCGCAGAAATTTACGATTCTGTACGTGAACGACGGCTCGACCGATGGCACCGCAGACGACCTGGCCGCGCTGGCGAAGTCGGATGGGCGCGTGCGGGTCTTGACCTTCAGCCGGAATTTTGGACACCAGGCCGCGCTCACCGCCGGGCTGGACGCCTCGCGCGGCGACGTGGTGATTACGCTGGACGGCGACGGCCAGCATCCGCCCGAACTGATTCCGCAAATGCTGAACCTGATGGCGCAGGGCTACGACATCGTGCAGGGCCAGCGCATGGAGGCGGCCCAGCCCGCCTCGTTCAAAAAATGGACCTCGAGCCTGTTCTACCGTTTGATCAACTTCGCTAGTGGGACGCCGATGACTCCCGACGCGGCTGATTTTCGTGCCATGAGCCGCCAGGCCGTGGACGCGCTCAAAACCATGCCGGAATATCACCGCTTCCTGCGCGGCATGATTTCGTGGATGGGCTTTTCGGCGGTCATCCTTCCGTACGAGGAACCGAAACGTATTGCGGGCCGCTCGAAATATTCGCTGGGTAAGATGCTGCGTCTGGCATCGGACGCGATCTTTTCGTTTTCGTTGGCGCCGCTTTACATTGGCCTGAGCTTGGGCGGACTTCTGCTCTTGCTCGCATTGGCGGAAATGATCTATGTGCTTTCCTTCTGGGTGACCGGGCGCTCGTCCACACTGGCGCCGGGCTGGAGTTCGCTGATGTTTGTGATCCTGATCGTAGGTGGGATGCTGATGGTCTTGCTTGGTTTTATCGGTGTGTACGTGGGCTACATTTTTCAGGAAGTGAAGCGCCGGCCCGTATACATCATCAAGAAGGGGGACGAGGAAAATGACTGATTCGGATAAATATTTCGTCACATTTTTGCGTCACGGTGAGTCGGTGGGGAATCAGGAAAATCGTTTTCAGGGCCAGGCCGATTTTCCGTTGACCGATAAAGGCCGCGAACAGGCGCGTTCCCTGGCGGAGCATTGGAAGTCTGAGCGCTTCACCTTCGACTTGTGCCTGGCCAGTCCGCTCCTGCGCGCTAAAGAAACCGCCGAAATTGTGTGCGCCGCGCTCAACGTTTCGCTCGAAACGGATCCGATCTGGATGGAGATGGACAATGGCCGGTTGGCTGGTCTGCGCGGCGCTGAAGTGGATTGGGACGAACCCAAGTTCATGACGCCCTACACGCGTTTTGGCGAGACCGGCGAAAGCCGACTCGAAATTTTCTTGCGGGCGAGCCGCGGCATCCAATCCATTTTGGACCGCAAACCCGGTCGTTACCTGGTGGTGGCGCATGGCGGCATTTTGAACATGGCCATGTATTCCGTGTTGAGCATTTACCCGCAGGCGCATCACAACGGTCCGCGCTTCTGGTTCCGTAACACCACCTTTGCGGAGTTTATGTACGATCCCGAATGGCACAACTGGCGCTTGATGCGCTTTGACCGGCCGCATTGGCCGGCGGCTAGTGTGCGGTGAGTAGGCAACCGTAAAATTGAAACTTGGATTGGTATGCAACCTTCCTCTTCGAATTCTTCCCTGAAAATTCTTGTCTTTGGCGCAGGCGCGATTGGAACCTACATCGGCGGGTCGCTTGCGTTGTCGGGAAATAACGTGGTCTTTGTGGAACAACCCGTGGTGGCCGACGATCTGCGCCAGCGCGGCTTGCGTCTCGACCTAACACTGGACGAGAGAAGAAAGACGAAAGAAGCCTTTGTCCTCCCGCCGCCTTCGTTCGTGGTCGCTGGCTCGCTCGAAGACGCGCTGAAATTCTGGCCCTTCGACGCGGCGATCTTCGCCCTTAAATCCTTCGACACCGCCGCGGCTTTGGAGGGGATGAAGCCCTTTGCCGAAAAGATTCCGCCCATCCTGTGTCTCTCCAATGGCGTGGACAATGAGCCCGCCATCGCGGCTGCCCTCGGCGCGGATAAGGTCATCTACGGAACGGTCACCACCGCTATTGGCCGCCGCGCGGCGGGGGATATCGTGCTCGAAAAATTGCGCGGCATCGGCATCGCGGACGGGCATCCACTTTCGGCCAAACTCGTTTCTGCCTTTAACGCGGCCTATCTCAACGCCCAGCTCTTCCATGACGCGGCCAGCATGAAATGGTCGAAGATGCTCACCAACCTGATCGCCAATCCCGCCTCGGCGATTCTCGACATGACCGCCGCCCAAGTCTTCGCAGACAATCGTCTCTACGCCTTGGAAATTGACATGCTGCGTGAATGTCTCGCTGTGATGAAAGCCCAGAACGTTTCCGTGGTGGATCTGCCCAAGACGCCCGTCCGTGCACTGGCGTTCGCCGCGCGACTTCCGCTCTGGCTCTCGAAACCCCTGCTCGGCCGCGCCGCCGGAAGCGGACGCGGCGCCAAGATGCCCTCCTTTCACATTGACCTGCACGCCGGCCGCGGCAAATCGGAAGTGGATTATTTGCACGGCGCGGTCGTCCGCGCCGGGGAGAAAGCTGGCATCTCAACGCCAGTTAACAAACTGTTTACCGAGACGCTGTTGGCGTTGACGAATAAAGAAATTCCGTTGGACGCGTTTGCAGGGCAGCCGGAAAAATTACTCGCGAAGTTAAAAGTCTAAACAAGCCACTTCACGTTTATCTTCGCATTTCAATCCATTAACTATGAAGCCCAAAATTTCACTTACCAATCCATCTCCCACTGTCCAACTCCATCTCCCCGATGGGCGCG
>JAKANW010000324.1 GCA_021823555.1 Chloroflexota bacterium | reverse complement strand
AAGATGTCACCAACTAAAGAATAACGTCAGTATACACCGAAGTTTGGTGTATGAGAATAATCATCTCATAGAGTAAAACAGATAGGACAGGCAAAGGTTGCTCGTTGACACAAGCCAGGCGTTATCCAGCAAAAAAAGCCAGGATGGCCTCACTCACGTATTCGACCGCTGTCTCACTCATTTCGGGATACAGGGGCAGGGAGAGCACCTGCCTGGCAACTTGTTCAGTGACGGGCAGATCGCCGCGCTGAAGCCCCAGGTCGGCGTAGGCAGGCTGGAGGTGGACCGGGAGCGGGTAATGGATCAGTATCTGGATGCCGCGTTCCTCCAGGTGGGTCTTTAGACGATCCCTTTGCGGATGGCGGACCACGAATTGGTGAAATACGTGTTCAACATTTTCCGGCGCGGCCGGCAGGATCAAAGGGCTATCTGCCAGAAGCTTTTTGTAGTGTTGGGCAAGTTCGCGGCGGTGGGCATTCCAGTTTTTGAGATGTTTTAGTTTGACGCGCAAAACAGCGGCTTGCAAATCGTCCAGGCGGCTGTTCATCCCCTTCACACTGCTGATGTAACGGGTCTGCCAGCCGTACTGCCGCAGGAGACGCACGCGCTCTGCCAGCGCCGCATCGTTTGTGACCACGGCGCCAGCGTCTCCATACGCCCCCAGGTTTTTCGTCGGATAGAAGCTGAAGGCGGCGATGTTGCCCCACGTTCCAACCTTCTGGCCGCGATAGAGCGTGCCGTGGGCTTGTGCGCAGTCTTCCATCACCAGCAGGTTGTTTTGCCGCGCGATCTCCAAGATGGGTTCCATATCTGCTGCGCCGCCGTATAAATGGACCGGCAGGATGGCGCGCGTACGCGGTGTAATGGCCGCCTGGATTTGCTTCGGGTCGAGTGTGAAAGTGTGCGGATCAATATCCACCAGGGTGGGGTAAGCCCCTGCCAGTTCGATGGCGGCAATGGTCGCCACCGCGGTATGGGAGGGGGCGATGACTTCGTCTCCCTCGCCAATGTCGCAAGCTCGCAGGGCAAGATGAAGCGCCTCGGTGCCCGAACCTACCCCAACTGCAAACGACAGATCGCAGAAATTGGCAAACTCCCGCTCAAATTCCGTGACTTCCTGTCCGAGAATGAAACTGCCGCGTCGCAGGACGCGGGCGATGGCCTCATCCACTTCAGGTTGAATGCTCTGGTATTGGGCCTTCAGATCAATGAATGGGACTTCTTTCATGATTGCCAGTAACGCCGGTTGTGTTGGCGGTAGAAAGCCAGGGTGCGTTCGAGTCCATCCTGCAAGGGAACGGCTGGCTGCCAGCCAAGCTCGGAATGGATTTTGGAATAATCGCCATAGTAATCGCCGATGTCAATCCGCTGGCGCTCCAGCGGGAAAGGAGTCAGGCGATATGCTCCTCTGCCGTTGATCTCGATCATCAAACGAGCCAGGTCGAGCAGGCGGATCGGCTCATTGCCCAGGTTATAGATCTGCCCTTTCGCAGAGGGATTCGCGGCGCACAGAAGCATGGCTTCGACAACATCATCCACGTAATTCAAGTCCCGGAGCTGCTGCCCGTCCCCGAAGATTTCCAATTCTTTTTCTTCCAGCAATTGGCGGATCCACCAGCCGATAAATGTCTGGCGGCTGTCTTTTACGCGCATGTGCGGACCGTAAACGTTAGTCAGCCTCAAGACGGTCGTCCACAACCCGTAGGCTTGATTGCATACGATGTGATACAGATCCCCGGCCAGTTTGCTGACGCCGTTGTAATCCGCGGGGGCTAGAGGATGTTCCTCGTTCACCGGTAAAGTGCGCGGACGCCCATACACCTGCCGTGTGCCTGCGAAAACCACCCGGATATCCGATGTATGGAGGCGGCAAAATTCCAATACTTTGAGTTGGCTGATGGCATTGCTCTCAATATCTTTCAACGGATCTTGCATACTGCTGATGTGGCTGACCTGACCGGCTAACTGGAAAAGGAAATCCTGTCCTTGAAGCGCACTCCCCACCTTGGAAAGATCATTCATATCTGCGATGATGAGACGCGCTTGTTTCTCGATCCCGGCAATATTAAACAAATTGGCGCCGCTGTCCGGGTCCAGGATGTCAACGATGGTGACATCTGCTCCCAGTTCGACCAGGCGCAGCGCCAGGTGACTCCCGATAAATCCGGCGCCTCCGCTGACGAGCACGCGTTTGCCAGAGAAGACTTTGCTGAAATCAATGTGCATCACTTGACTGTTTGCAGGTGTTCTCGCCGTATGACAAGTTTCCAATATAGCTGGGTCAGATTAAGCGCGACTCGTAACAGCCGCCGCCAGTTGAAGAATTGGGATTTCCCATACTGGCGGAAATAATGATGTACAGGCACCTCCTTGAATACAACCCCGGCATCCTGGGTTTTTTTGATCATCTCTACACAGATGCTCCCGCCTCCGCTTTCCAGTTCGATATCGTCCAGAATCTTTCTTTTGAACAGGCGAAAGTCGCAATCCACATCGCGCAGGTGCAGGCTGAAGGCCAGCCTGACGAAATGGTGATAGATCCTGCCGAGGATTTTGCGAATGAGCGGGTCGCTGCGGGAGATTTTATATCCGTTTACAAAATCATCGCCTGCTTCAAGTGCATTGACCAGGTCTATCATCTCAAGCGGATTGTATTGAGCATCCCCATCGGTGTAAAAAATCCAATCTTTTCTGGCTGCTGAGAAACCGCTGCGCAGCGCCGCGCCATAACCCCGGTTGACCGGGTGGGTGATCAGACGCAGTTCCGGGTAGCGGGTTGCCAGCTCTATTAAGACCTGCCCGGTGTAGTCGTCGCTCCCGTCATTAACGACGATGACTTCGTAGTCATCGGTCACTTCACATAGGGCAATGAGAGCAGTCAATACCATGCTGGGGATGGTGCCGCCATCGTTGTATGCGGGAAAGACTGCGCTGATACTGGAAAGATGCTTTTTCTTTAATGTTGGACGGTTCATCGGATATTATTCTTTGCGGCCAATCGCGAAGATACTCAAACCGAATGGCATTCCCGCACGCGCAACCAGGGGAGCCTCCCACATCAACACGGTTTGAAGCAGCTTGTTAAACGGACCCAATTCCAGGGTCAGGTCGGAGCGTGTCTTCCGGGGTGGAAAAACTTTCTCGGCCAGCCTTTTTGTCGCTGCAATTGGAAAAAGAAATGTGTTTGCATACGAGAGATGTTCCAGGGTAAAGCCACTTTCCCGGAACAGGCGCTTGAGTTGTCCGGCTGTGTAACGGCGAGCCGTATGGACAATGACATCGTGTTGGCCTCTCAGCCAGTCATAGGCAGGGACTCGCAGCAAGAGCCGGCCATGTGGGATGAGGACGCGCAGGAATTCTTTCAGGGCAGCCAGGTCGCTTGACACTGCCCGTTCATACAGGACATCGAAACTGGTCACCAGATCAAAGGATTCTGACGCGAACGGCAGTTCCACTGCGGAAGCCCGGCTTAACCGCTGCGCTTTTCGTGATCGGCAGAAATGCAGTGCGTCTTCCGAGATGTCGAATCCTGTGACTGCGCCATATTCTGCCAGGTAGGTCGTCATGGCCAAACCGGTCCCGCAGCCGGCATCCAGAATGCGAAGGTTGCCCGGATGTGGAACCCATCGGTTGATCAGTTTCCGCGTGATCTCTCCCATGCCCAGATACCACCCATGCCGGGCTTCCACATGGAACATAGTCTCATATTCGTCGCGTTCCAATTTACCTCTCAAGGTACTTGATAGGCCAGAAGGATGGTGTTTGTACAGTCGTACCGGTAATGAAGCTGACCGCCTGGGTGCGCGCGGGCCCAGGTTTCCAATTCGTTAATCCGTTCCGGGCTGGCAATGACGGTTTCCCCGGAAACCAGGTTCAACGAATCTATTGGTTCATTAATGTTTGTGATGGGACGTTGGTGATCCAAGAAGTCCACAGAGGCATGGGAGCCGTAGAAATAGGTATCATTGCTTAGTAAATACACCTGGGATTCATTTTGTACGGTGGCGACGTAACTTCCCAGAAAGGACGCAAAGCGGCCTTGCAGGTTTTCTCCGTAGCGGCATTGCCCGACAAAGTCGCCATAATAGGTCCACATGTTCAATCCAATGATGGCTGCGATGATGCTGATCGCGACGAAGGAATAACCAGGCCGTGAGGTGGACCATCCCATGCCCAAAACATTGAGGATTTGATCGAACCCGATGGCCGCGATCAACATGGCGGCTGGGAGAGCGGTCAGGGTCCGGTAAGAGTCGGCGGAAGGGGGAATGGCGAAAATTCCAATCGCAAGGATGAGCGCCCAGAAATAACCGTTGAGCAGCAGGTAGAATGGGGATTTCACCCGGAACAGGATGATCGCCAACCCGATCAAAAAGAGAGCCGCAGCAAAGAGGCTAAGTGGAGGCATTGACGAGCCATAGAAATCCGTTGCGGGATAATAAATCAAAGATAGAAAGGTGTGCGCCACGCGCCCTGCCAATATCCGAATTGCACTCATCCCAGTGGTTGCCATTCTGCCAACCAGCCAGCCGCTCTGGAATGTCCCGTTCTCGCCCAGGCGGTTGAAGAACTCATTTGGATGCTGCCAGACGTACATTGACTCCGGCAGGATCATAATCAAATAGCCGCTCCAAAAGGCAAGGGCCTGTCGCAGGGCTGGCCTGAACCAGGTCCGTAGGAACAAAAAAGCCAGGAGCATAAAGACAAGGACCAGGCCAACAACAATCTGCGCCGGCAGGTAGATCACAAAGTGGAGGGCCAGTAGAACGCC
>JAKANW010000323.1 GCA_021823555.1 Chloroflexota bacterium | reverse complement strand
TCTCAACACTGTGCACATCGTTTTTACCGCGTTCTGCCGCAGTCACTGACGGGGAAAGGGCGGCGCAGGCCTTGCAGGTGTTAGCGAATACCGCTTTCGAAGGTCACGGTCAGTTGCGTGAATTTGCCTGCTGTGACAGTGAAAGTCTGCTCAGGCGCTCGAGGATATTTACCTGTCGATTCGGGATGGAGGATGTAGTCTCCGGGCGGCAGGGAAAGATGAAAGCGGCCCTGATCATCGGTTTGGAACTGGACGATCTTTTCGCCCTTCAAGTTGTTGACCGTTAAAGTGGCCCGATACGGCTGGTTGGGACAACTCACGCCTTCCTTCACCACCGGGCACATTGGCCCTATGACTGCCTGGCCCTCGATGCCGCTGCCGGTGGTACCGGGCACAGGGCTTGACGTGGGCGCTTCCAGCGGGTAGGGTTGATCGGTAGTCTTATCCACAGGCACACTCTGCATGGGAGAGCAACCTGCCAGTAGCAACAGAAGGAACAACAACACATTCTTGTTCATGTCTGTCTCCTTTCCTGGATAGACTGTCCGATACGCCAAAATGTTCCTTATGGAGCGCTTGCCGGGTATTGTGTGTACGTAGGAATGGGCGTGCGCGAGGGCGTTGGGCTGGCCGTAGGCGTGTCGGTAGGCAGGAAGGATGGATCGCCCAGCCAGGGCAGGAAGCGGGTCATGCTGCGGGCGTCGTCCGAGCCTTTGATCTCGCAACGCTGTAGCACGAACAGGTTCCCCTTGCCCTGGTCGGCGGTGAAACCGGAGGCGCCCATGGCGGCGATATATTTGGCGAAGTGCACGTAATCCACTGCGGCGCTGCTGACATTCCCGAAGGGATAGGCGAAGGTCAGGATAGGCACACCCAGCATTTGCTCCAGCTCCTGTTTCGATTGAACGATCTCAAAACGCAAGGCGGAGGAGGATGTTACCTGGAGATTGGGATGCGTTTCACTGTGACTGCCAACTTCCCAGCCGGCGGCGGCCATCTCTTTGACTTGGTCGGTCGTCAGGTAGTTGGGTGTGTTCAGATATTTCACGACCAGGTATAGCACACCGGTGAAACCATATTTCTTCATGATCGGGAAGGCGTTGGTGTAATTATCTTCGTTGGCGTCATCGAAGGTAATGAGCACAGGCCGCGGCGGAAGCGAGGTTCCCTTTGTAATGGCCTGCGCCAACATCGTGGTGGTGATGGTGGTATATCCCCAGTCATGCAGCAATTTAAGTTCCGTGTCAAATTTATCTGGGGAAACGCAATAATTGTCGGGGTTTAAAACGCAAGCGTTTCCGATGGGCACAGCAGTGACGTGGTGATACATTAGGATCGGCACCTTCACCGGCCCAGGTCCCTGTCTGACCCAAGTTGGTGTGGGCGGGGGGGTGGGAGTAAAGGTTGGGGTGATGGTGGGAGTCAATGTAACGGTAGCAGTTTTGGTCGGAGGCAGAGGCGTTGCTGTTTCTGTCGGGGGAAGGAGCGTGGGAGTCAACGTCGGCGCGGGATCGAATCCGCTGCATCCAGTTAACAGAATAGATATCCCTAAAAGTAAAATCAAAATTTTTTTCATTCTATTGATTGAGTTCCCAGATTAGGCGCAGCCCATCCAGCGTGAGCCAGGGAGCAATGATTTGGATCATATCGGTTTCTTTGGCGACCAACTCGGCCAGCCCACCCGTGGCGATGACTTTCATATCCGGCCCCAGTTCGGCGCGGAAGCGGGCCACCATGCCTTCCACCATGCTGACGTAGCCAAAGAGCAGGCCCGATTGCATGGCATGGATGGTATTGCGGCCAATCACGGACGGCGGCCGTTGCAGGTCAATGCGCGGCAGTTTGGCGGCGCGGGTGAACAGCGCCTCGGCAGCCAGGTTGACGCCGGCAGTGATTGCCCCGCCAAGATACTCGCCATCTTTTGTGATCGCATTGAAGGTGGTGGCCGTGCCAAAGTCCACCACGCAAGCCGGGCCGCCATACAGGTGCATGACTGCCACTGCATCGGCAACGCGGTCCGCACCGACCGCCTTTGGGTCTTCGTAGCGGATCTTGATGCCGGTCTTGACGCCAGTATCCACGATCAATGGTTCCTGCTTGAGATATTCTCGGCAGGCCTGCACCACGCGCATGGTCAGCGGTGGGACGACCGAAGCCAGCGAGACGCCAGTCAAGTCTTTGGGCGAGCACCCGGCATTCTCCAGCAAGCCCAGCAATTGCAGGCCGTATTCATCGGGCATGCGCGCGTGGTCGGTGGCGAGACGCCAGTGGCGGCCCAATTTTTCCCCTTCATATAAGCCAAGAGTTACATTGGTATTGCCAACGTCAATGGTGAGGAGCATGTCTCTATTTTACCGCTTCGATGATGTCTGCGACCATGTTATAGCGGTGGAATTGGGGCATGATGTAGACCCCGCTCGCCCAAGGCTTGAGGCTGCTGACCAGTTCGACGGATAATTCCACGCCGACGCGTGCCCCGTCTTCCCCCGCGGCTTCCAGACGTGCAATCGCCTCGTCGGGAATCGAAATGCCGGGCACCTCGTGGTTCAGAAAGTTGGCGTGCTTCATGCTCACCAGCGGCAGGATGCCCGCCAGGATCGGCAGGTTCAATCTGCCGTATCTGGCTTCGTAGGCTTCGAGCAGCCGCGGCCCATCTTCGGCGCGATAGATTGGCTGGGTCAGGAAGAAATCGGTCCCGGCTTTGACCTTGCGGTGCAGGTTCCTGACTTCGGTCTCGATATCGGGCGGACACAAATTGAGCGCCGCGCCGACGAAGAAGTTGGTCGGTTGGCCAATGTTCGTGCCGGAATGATCCACGCCTGTGTTGAAGCCTTGTTTGATGAGTTTGATCAGGCCGGAGGGCACGAGATCGTAATTGTCCATTGCTTCGGGATAATCGCCAATCGAGGTTGGGTCGCCCATGACCACAAACACGTTGCGGATGCCAAGGGCGTGTGCGGCCAGCAGGTCGCCTTGCACGCGCAGCAGGTTGCGGCCGCGTGTTGGGAAGTGCAGCGTGGTCTCCACGTTAGCCTTGCGCTGGAGAATGTCGCATACGGCCCAGGCGGACATCCTCATGCGCGCCATGGGCGAATCGGCCACGTCAATCACATCCGCGCCCGCCTCGTGCAGCAGGGCCGCGCCTGCCAGCAGCTTATGGGTGGAAAGGCCGCGCGGCGGATCCATTTCAACGCACAGGACAAATTTTCCATCCGCCAGTTTTTGCGCCAGTTCGGTAGGTTGCTGTTCGGGTTCGAGAGTCTCCTCCTCGGGCGGGAGCAGGCTGATGGCGGCGGGCGAAGCGGCGGGCCTTGTATCCAGGGCGCGGCGCATGGCGGCAATATGCTGGGGAGTCGTCCCGCAACATCCGCCGACCACGTTCGCGCCGGCCTCGTGGAATGACAGTGCATACTCGCCGAAATATTCCGCGTCCGCGGGATACATGATTCGCCCGCCGACCTGTTCCGGCCAGCCTGCGTTGGGCTTGACCCACAGGTAGGGGCGGGTCTCGGACCCGCTCCTAACAGCCGCGCGCATCTGTTTGAGAATCCGCAACAACTGCGCCGGGCCACCCGAGCAGTTGACGCCGATCACGTCCGCGCCGGTATCGGCCAGTGTGTGCGCCACCTTGGCGGGATCATCGCCCAGCAGCGTGCGGTCATCGCGCGTGAACGTCACCGAAGCGACAACGGGCAGGGTGCAGGATTGTTTCGCGGCTTTGATTGCTTCCTGGATTTCATACAAGTCATTCATCGTTTCGATCACGATCAGGTCCGCCCCCGATTCGCACAGTGCGTCGATCTGTTCGGCAAAGGCGACCCGCGCCTCCTCTGGCTTTACCCGCCCGAACGGCGCGATACGCACGCCCAACGGCCCGACATCGCCAGCGATGAGCACCTCCTTGAACGAGGCGGCCACCGCGCGGCGAGCCAGTTCCACGCCGGCACGATTGATCCTGGCGACCTGCTCCGCGAGTCCATGCCGGGCCAGCTTGTAGTAATTGGCGCCAAAGGTGTTGGTCAAAATGAGCTGCGCGCCCGCCTCGATATATTCACGATGAATGTCGGCCACAGCAGCCGGGTTGGTCAGGTTCAATCCATCGAAGCACTTGTCGAAGTTCACGCCGCGACTGTGAAGCATGGTGCCCATCGCGCCGTCAGCGAGTAACGTGAAATTTTCCAACAGCTCTAAAAAGTTTTGAGACATTTTATTTCCTTCGAACGACGACAAATCATTGTGGTTGTTTGATTACCGTTAAAACTGAATGGTCGCGCGTGATCTCGAAGATCACTTTGGCATCGGGATAGGAGGTCAGGTCCAGGTTGTCGCGGCTGGTGGCCACTACATAATCATAATGAGACGCACGCTCAATCTCGTAGGTTGAATAGATCTTTAAGTCCGGGCGGACGTACAGTTGCAAAATGTGCGTCGGCCCTTCCACCCAGACGGTTGCTTTCTCAGGCGCGTTGGCGTTCAACCAGTCCGCGGCTTCGCGGAATGATGTGCCCCAATAGTCCAACTCAAAGCGGCGGAACGCGCCCTGCTCGCCGCCGATGAAGCGGTTGTAGTAAATATACTCATACGGATGCAGGCGCACACCATCCATCACGCCAGGCAGAACGCATAACACGATCAAGGCAATTTGCAGAGCGGGCCGTTTGATCTTTTCGAACGCGGCGCCCGCCAGCAAAAAGATAGGCGGCAGGATGAAAAAAATCTGGCGGAAGTTATCGTACAACGGCGAGCGGACGGCGATGAAGCCCAGTGCAGAT
>JAKANW010000322.1 GCA_021823555.1 Chloroflexota bacterium | reverse complement strand
GGGTGTGAACGTTGTCCCGTCCGCTGAACCGCCTGAGCAGGTGCGCATTCGTGCCAGCCGCCAGGATCATTTGCACGTCGGGAAGCGCAAGAAGGTGATCCACGGTGTGCGCAAATTTGGCTGCCCCTTCGCCGCCTCCCTGCGCAAAGACGGTGAACCGGTTCGGGTCGAGTTTCAGGCTGGATAACGTTTCGGCCCGGGCCTCTGGTTTGGCATGATAGAATTGGCCGCGCACAGGCCAGCCGGTGAAATACACACGGGATGGGTCGAAGCCCGCTGCCAGCGCCTGGCGATAAGTCTCGCGGGTGGGCGCGAAGGTAACCGCCGCGCGTTTCTCCGTCAGCCAGGAGTAGTGGACGCCGTTCGGGTCGGAGAATAACATCACGAAGGGCCGGTCCAATTTCCAGCGGCGCATGGCGAAGGTCACTTCGGTGGTGAGAAACGGATAGGTGCTGATGACCAGGTCCGGGTCCGTTTGACGAAGCGCCTTGGCGACCCGTTCGGCCAGCAGCAAACTGGATGCGGCATGTGCGACGCGAGCGCGGCGGCGTCCGTCTGACAGTTTGAATTCCGCCTCCCACAGCCACAAGGCGTGGCGGCTGACGGTGCGATAATGCCAGTGGATGATGCTAGGCTGTGGGTCCAACAAGGTGACCTCGTAATCCTGCGTGAGCATGTCGTGCAGGGATTCGGCCAGGCTGATATGTCCGCCCCCGGTGCGGGATACAAAGATCAGGATTTTCTTCATGGATGATATATCATTGAATTATAGAGTTGAGGGCGGCGGAAGACCGTTGCTGCTCGTACACGGCTTTGGCATCTCGTTCGCCATCTGGGAAAACCTGCTTCCGCTCCTGCGTTCCCATTTTACCTTAGTCATGGTGGAATTGCCGGGGACCGGGGAATCGCCCCTGCCAACATCGGGACAATCTTACCTGGGGGCGTCGGTCGCAGGGATCGAGCGCGTGCGGCTGGCGCTTGGATTTGAAGCATGGGACGTGCTGGGATATTCCGTCGGTACACGCGTCGCCGAAGCGTATACCCAGCGCCATGCAGCTCATGTGAACGCTGTGATTTATCTCTGCCCTCTGAGCATGGATTATTTCAAATTCATAAGTTTGCGCATGGCCTTGTGGGTGGATCAATTCATTCCGGCATTCGGAAATTTTATTTTGAGCGGCTGGCGGCTCAAGTTTTTGATCTCCCTGTTTGGCTTCAATCTGCATCCCAATCCTGCGGCGGGTGAGTGGTTTACAGAGATCAGCGCGAAACCAATGTATGTTTTGAAGGAAATGCTGAGAATGCTGGCGATGGTTGGGAGGCATCCGTTTGACAGGATGAGGCTTTCGGCGTTCCTATGGGGAGATGGAGATATCATTCCTGCCAGGCCGCGCAAATTTGGAACGGGTGATTATCTCATCCACACCAATCACGCCGCACTGGTTTTGGCGGCGGAGGAAGTTGCGGGGGTCATCATCGAATTTTTACAGCCATTCCCAGTTTGAAAGATGTCACTGCGAGCAGAGCGAAGCAGTCCCCTTGTAATAAGGGGAGATTGCTTCGGGCTGGGTTTCGATACGGCGGAAAAGCACCGCCTACTCAACCACCAGCCCTCGCAATGACAATAGAATAATCTTGAAAATTAAGCCAACGGATGCTAGACTCCCGCTTCATGACTTCCATACGTTCTTTCCTTCGCACGACTTGGCAGGACCTGCGGGCGCTCCCTTTGAAATTGGCGCGGGATCGGGATGCGCTGGCCGTGATGGTCCTGACGCTGCTGCCGTGGTGTATCCTGATCCTTCGCAACGGCTCGGCGGTTGACCTGCAACAGTTGGGTTGGTTGATCGGCCTGATCGCCTTTTATTGGCTGGTCGGCCGCCGGCATCCGCATCCGCCTGTAGACATCCGCAAGCCGCGCCTCGAACTGGTCTTTGCGATCGGGGTTATCCTGCTGTGGATCATTTATCGCGTCGGGGAGTATTGGCGTTGGTTCACCATTCCCAGCGCGCCGGCCAATGCCTGTGGGGGAGGAGTGGGAAATGCGATTGTCCCCAAAATGATCGAGATGGTCGTGCTGCCGATTATCTTTTTACTTGTGATGAGATATTCGCTGCGGAAGATGGGTTTCAGTTGGGATAAATCGGGCTGGCTGGCTGCCCTCGTCCCGGTAGCGTTTCTGATTGTTCAAGGGTTGTCGCGCTATGCGCTGGAAAAATTTGCAGTTTCCTCGGCCTGCTTCTTTTTCGCGGCGGGGCTGCCCGAAGAATTTGTCTTCCGCGCCTTCCTTCAAACGCGGCTCGAAGCGCTCCTACGCAATCCATTATGGGCGTTGTGGCTGGCTTCGTTCATCTTTGGCTTGTCGCACATTTCCATTGACCTGGCGGGTTCGTTCGCTCATTGGCAGGACGCCGTACTCACGGCTTTCACGTACCAGATGACCGCCGGGTTCGCGCTGGGTTATGCTTATATGCTGACGCGGAACCTGCTGCCATTGTCCATTGTGCACACGCTGATGGATTCGGCCATATAGCCTCGATCTGTCTTTGCGAGACGGCGTTCGCCCATCGAAGCAATCTCCTCAGGGAAACGGGAGATTGCTTTATTAATATCCGCTTCGACTGCGCTCCCTATGGTCGCTCCGCTCAGCGTGAGATGAACGTTCCATCGCGCAATTCCATCAACGTTTGCTGGATCTCTGCCATCGTGTTCATCACGAACGGTCCGTAGGGCGCGATGGGTTCCTTGAATGGCGCGCCGGCCATGAGCATGAAGTGGACGGGTTTGTTCCCGGTCTTGACGTGAACCTGGTCGCCATCCGCAAATTTGAGCATGTGCACGGCCTCGACCATAACGCCTGCAAAGACGCCTTCGCCTTCGAACACGTAGGCCAGCGCGGTGTGGCCGTGCTGGATGGGTTGGGTCCATTCTTGATCGGGACCCAGCTCAACGTCCAGGTAAAGAGGCGAGGCCGCGACACCTGCACTTGCGCCAGGTGCAAGTGTCTCGGTCACGGGTCCGGTCACGGTTTCCACAGTCCCGGCCACGACGCGGATCTTGACCCCATCTTTTTCGTAGGCGGGAATCGCGGTGGCGCTGACCTCCTGGTAACGCGGCTCGGTCATCTTGAGGCGCGCCGGCAGGTTGACCCACAGTTGAAAGCCGTAGATGCTCCCACTGGGGCCGCGTCGCGGCATTTCCTCGTGCAGGATGCCGCGGCCGCTGGTCATCCATTGCACGTCGCCGGGGCCGATCAAGCCGGCGTTGCCGAGGCTGTCGCGATGGTGGGTGGAGCCTTCCAGCATGTAGGTAACCGTTTCGATGCCGCGGTGCGGGTGCATGGGGAAGCCGCGCAGGGGGCCTTCGACGGGATCGTTGAAGGCGAAGTGGTCGAAGAGCAGGAAGGGGTCGAATTCGTTGCTGGCGCGCGGGGCGATGGAGCGACGCAGTAAAACGCCCGCGCCTTCGAGCACGTATTGAGGTTCGATGATTTGGGAGATGGTTCTAATGTTGGGCATATCCATCAGATGAGGCCGGGGAGAAAAGTATTACCGGTGGGTGGGAGTGGAGGGTGGATGGGTGTAGGAAATAGGGAATGAGGAATGAGGGATATAGGAGGATAGGAGATGGGGAATAGTGAATGGCGGATGGGAGTGAAGAGCGCCTCTTGAAGAAGTTATACTCCCAAGTCTAGGGCGTAAATCATTCCTTCTTTTCCTCCGGCGGCTGGACGGTGACGAAACTCCGATAAAGCAGCAGATCGTAGATGATCTTCATCCCGCCAGCCAGGAAGAAGGGCGCGCTAAGCAGCGCGGGGAAGCTAAAGAACAGTCCCGTCAGCGAAGGGGAGAGGGAAGCGCCTACGGAGCGGGCGATAGCGGTCACGCCCGAGGCGGCGGAGCGCTCGTCGGGGGCCACTACAGCCATCGTGTAGGATTGACGCGTGGGTACGTCCATCTGCGAGATGCTGAACCGCAGAAGCAGGACTCCAATCGCCAGGGGCAGGTTGGGCATCAAGGGTACCAGGATCAATAAGATGTTCGAGGGGATGTGCGTAAAGACCATGGTGTTGATCAGCCCGAACTTTTGCGCCAGCTTGGCGGCGGACAGGGCTGAGATGCCTGCCAGGATGTTCGCGCCGAAGAAGATGCTGCCCAGCACGCCCGCCTCCACGCCAAAGCGCGTGTAGAACCAGTAGGCGATCATGCTTTGAACGATCAGGCCGCCGGCGAAAGCATCCAGGGCGAAGAGCGCGCTGAGCTTGAGCACGATCTGTCGGGAACGATGCAACCCGACCACGGCTTTGGTTTCCGTTTTTACGTTTGCGGCGATTTCGATGGCAGGCGATACTCCCAGGAACAGAGCCAACAGCAGCAAGCCGCCCAGAGCGTATCCCATCAAAACAAAACGATAGGAGGCGAGTTCCGTCCAGCCGCGGCCCTGCAAAAACTGGGACAGCCATCCGCCGGAGAGCGCGCCCGTGGCAGTGGCGAACGAACCGGCCAGGTTGTACCAGGCGAAAATGTGCGTGCGCTTCTCGTTCGGGATCAATTGGGTCAGGCTGGCCTGCTCCACGGAAAGGAAGGGTCCGATCTCGTTGCCGCTGGGGCTGATGACGCCGATGATGGCGGCTGCCATCAGTACGATGATGTTATGTGTGACGATGAACACGCCTCCCGCGCCGGCCATCAGCAGGGCGCCGATTAGGAGGGTTCGTCTCCGCCCAAAGCGGTCCGCGGAGGTGGTCAGCCACAATGAGACGACCGCGTCACCTG